>CAJLYG010000238.1 GCA_905210845.1 uncultured Prevotella sp. | reverse complement strand
ATAAAAAAGGAGCCCGCACCCGTTGCGATTATCATCGCAATGGAGCACGCAAACATGCGTAAACATTTCTTCATAAGTCTCTGTTTATTTGATTAAATATACGTTACACTTCAAGTTCACTGTCTATTCGTTTCAACAGTTTGATGATAGTTTCATTAATTCATAGGTCAATCGTATGAGATCCGCCAAAGATTCGTTCCGGATTTATCCTAATCAGTGACAAAAGTATATCATTCTTGTATGAATAGCAAATTTTATGTGTTAAAATGCGATTTTAAATCCTTTTTGAATACATTTTGCGAAATATATCCCACTATTCGATATTACGATAAACCGACATTGTACAAGATTTTCCCGATTGATCTCTCGTCGCTGGGGCTCTCATAACCAGTGTGCGAATGATGGAAACTGCAATAAATGACGTAGCCAAAGCATTTACCTCGCAACTCGGTAATGTATGATATGAGAGGGAAAATGTTCTGAAAAGTTTGTTGGTTTAGGAAAGAATGCCTATTTTTGCAAAGTCAAGATCATGTAAGGCGATGTCAAATCAAGAAGTTGATGCATCTAACGAGAAATACGCTTGTATCAAGAGAATGCTGCGCTGTTCCGTGATTGCCATGTTACTGAACCCAGTCTCATGGCTGTCCCTGTTTAACCCTTTGATGATCGTGACAAGTTTCCAGATATTCTTGGCGTGCCTCTGCTACGTGGGACTATACGTGCTTCCCTATCTCATCATAGGAAGTGCGGAAAGGTATTGGCTAAGAAGGAAACCATGGCCATTGCAGGCATTCGTGATATGGATTTCGGTGAATGCTGTCATCCTCTCTGTCATCTTGCTCTTTAGTTACGATGCGATGACCCCTAACGGTGCGAGATGTTTGTCACCACTGGTTATCATCATACCTGTGTTATCCGTGATTGGGTCGCTGTTGTCTGCGATCCCTATCGCGTATTATTGCAAACACTAATTCATGATGGTCACCAGATTGCCTTTTCTGCTTCTTTTTATATTTGTAGAAAGTTCTAAAAACACTCTAAAACTCTATAAATTAGCTTGGTTTGAACGTTGACTTCAGAATTTACACAGAATTAAGCCTTAATTTTGCAGTGATTTAATTAGAACTGTAGAGAAAATGAATATCTTTTATTCTTTGCTTAGCAACCTCAATTACACGACTATCTTCATTTTGATGATGGTTGAAAGTACCGTTATTCCTTTCCCCTCCGAAGTCGTTGTTCCGCCTGCTGCCTATCATGCTGCTGGTGGCAACCTCAATATCTGGCTCGTTATCCTCTTCGCCACATTAGGGGCAGTAGCAGGAGCCATTATCAATTATGCCGCTGGTTATTATCTTGGTCGCCCAGTCATCTATCGTTTCGCCAACAGTCGCCTGGGTCGACTCTGCCTGATTAGTCAGGAAAAGATAGAGAAGAGTGAGAAATACTTCAACGATCATGGCGCGGTTGCCACGCTGACAGGTCGCTTGATCCCTGGCATTCGCCAGCTCATCTCAGTACCTGCTGGCCTTGCAAAGATGAACCTTGGCAAGTTCCTTTTTTACACTTCTATGGGAGCAGGTGCTTGGAATATCATTCTTGCCATCCTTGGATGGTACCTCCATTCGTTTGTTCCACAGGACCAACTGCAATCGACCATCAACGCATATAGCGGACATATCAAAGTCGTCATCATCACCCTCGCTGTCATTGCCATATCATTTGTCATTGTCAAGAACTTATTGAAAATGCGTACAGCACCCAAAAAGGCATAGCTTGCCGGTATGCACGGCAGCGGTGCCGCACGAATGGCGTACCAACACTTTGGTGCCGTCATTGGCAATGGCGACGGTCCTCAGGGACAGAGATATGCTATCCCGACCATGCAGGGTGGTGTAGAAACCATTAGGCCATACGTCGATAAGTTCGTCAACTATGCCAAGACCCATCCCGAACAGACATTCCTCGTTACTCCAATAGGTTGTGGCATCGCAGGATTCTCGCCTAATGACATCGCGCCCTTGTTCAAGGAAACTACTAACGTGGAGAACATCCATCTACCACAAAGTTTCTGGGATGAACTGGAAGGCTGATCCATTCTCTTTCGACAAATAATTGACTCATAGGAAACTATGATGTAAGATAAGATGCCGTCTGCACAGCCTAACAAAACTTATAGTAGCTATGCTTCTCCATGTACGTAAAACTGGACTATTTGTCCCGTTGTCAAGTCAATGATTGCATCCACAAAATTCTTTCCGCCATCATTAACCATAGAAGGGCTGCGCATCAACTCGTAATACCATGCATTGGGGCGGTCAGGTGTATAATGAACGAACGTCATCATACTCACGAACACCATCAGATGCCCATCTCTTGTCTCAGCCCAATACTGTCTGATGTATTTGCTGAAAGGAAGAGGCTGCATCTGCCGTTGATTGGAGATTGGCTTTTTATTTGCCAATACTTCGAAATACCTTTTCAAGATAGCCTTTGCCTTCAGCATATTTTGCCTGCTTAGGGCTATCTGTGAATCACCAGGTTGTACCATCTTAACAATGATGTCGCAAGAGTCTTCTGGCAAATCAATAGCGTGTACAGAGGCAAGTCTTAGTTGATTGACGTCCTTGCTTTTTATAAAGAACACGCCTTCAGAGAAGGGATTCTTACTCTTCAACATAAGGCTATCGCCTCCTAAATATTCCATCTGTAATGTAAGGGTGTCATTATTCCTGTCGTAAAGCAAGAGCGTGTCGCCCAAAATGTTATATCGCTCGTAATGATAAACCGTATCGCCCAAAATGGGGCACAACCCTATATCATTGCTGTCATTGAATGATATTTGCGCCAAGTTGTACTCATTGTTTGATTTTTCATCGACATAGTTCCACGTGCCGAATATATCATGTGGAATGATAGTCTTCTGGGGCTGGCATGCAGCGAATGCAAATACCATAAAGAGAATGAGTAATACCTTCATTTTCTTACCGCAAAAATGAAAAATCCTCTGAATGATGTAGAAGTGGGGTAAAGGGTGCAAACGTGGTATGGACCAAAAGAGAAAGCAAAGTGAACAGGTTTAAGCTTACATGTCTATATACATGGGTGTGCCTAAACTTAAACTTGATCGAGTCTCATGGCATCTTGTTTGGCTTCAAGCTCCTTTTCTTTTCGTCCCTCAGAGGAATCTGCCTGTTTGTTGCTTCCAGAAAGAAGACCTTAGAGCCTCTGTTTCCTTGTTTTGGCGTTCGGCAGAGATTACACCGCATGAGATTCTTTACACTTTAGTACTTTCGCATGCAGGATGGATGGCTCCATTCTGCACAAAAATAGGAAAAACGTGATATTTTAGTCTAAAACATTTGGAAAAATGTGATGAAGTTACTATATTTGCATGGAAAAATGTGATACGACTATGAAATTGCTCAGACGAAAGATTGACCGTTTTCTTGAGGAGTGGAAGGCGGATGCCAACCACAAACCTCTGATAGTGAGAGGGGCACGGCAGATTGGCAAAACAGAATCCATCCGCCAGTTTGCCCGGACACACTATACCAACGTCATTGAGATCAACTTTGTATTCCAAAAACAATACAAGCAGATTTTCAGCGACGGCTATGAAGTAGACCAAATTATCAAGAACATCTCATTGATAGACCCCTCGTTGACCTTTCCCAACGGCACTCTGTTTTTCTTCGACGAATTGCAAGACTGCCCGGACTGTGCAACGGCATTGAAGTCATTCAAGCTGGATGGGCGCTATGATGTCATCTGCTCCGGCTCACTCATGGGATTGTATTACAAGCAGATAGAATCCAACAGCGTTGGTTACAAGCAGGATTATGAGATGCATTCCATGGACTTTGAGGAGTTCCTTTGGGCCAAGGGCTACAACCAGACGCTGACGAATGATTTGTTGCTGCACATGATAGCGGTGAAGCCCCTCTCAGAGATGCAGATGAAAGTACTGATGGACATCTTCAAAGACTATATGATTGTCGGCGGCATGCCGGAAGTCGTCAGCACCTACATCCGCCAGGGAAACTTCAGTGGCACGCTGGAACTCCAGCGCCAGTTGCTGCTGGACTATGAAGAGGACATCACCAAATATGCACGTGAGGGCATGGAGCGTGCACGGATTCTGAACGTTTTCAGACACATCTCTGTCTTTTTGGCCAAGGACAACAAGAAATTCCAAGTGTCGAAGATTGCGACAGGGGCGCGCAATAGAGAATACATCGGCAGCGTGGAGTGGCTGGCCAATGCCGGCATTATCAACCCTTGCTATTGCATGGAGATGCCGGAATTGCCACTAAAGGGTAACTACAATCCCGCACAATACAAGATTTACTTTAAAGACACTGGTTTGCTTATCGCCTCGCTTGATGAGGAATCGCAGGAGGACCTCAGAAGAAACCGCAACTTCGGTACG
>CAJLYG010000237.1 GCA_905210845.1 uncultured Prevotella sp. | reverse complement strand
GCTGTAGATCTCGATGCCAATGGCAAGCTTGTTTGGTGGCAGGGATAGAGGTGTTCAGGAGCAGGAGTTTATCGAAATTGCTTTTGATAAACTTGATACATCTGTAAAATGATATGCGATATATAAATTATGGTATGTTAAATGTAAACAAATTGTGATATATTATTATAAAATTTATGGAAGTAAACAAAAAACTATTGAAATTTCTTTTTAAATATAGTATAATGTTATATGCTGTAAGGCGATAATAGAAAATGTTTTTGTATTATTTGCCTAAAACAATATTATTTTGCTAATTATTCAGGGAGGGATTTTAGTGTACAAAATCGTAACAAGAAGACAGCTCAACGACGCTGTTGTTCTTATGGAGATCGACGCACCTTACATTGCCGCTAAGGCTGAGGCTGGTCAGTTCATCATCTACAGAGTTGATGAGAAGGGCGAGCGTGTTCCGCTCACTATCGCTGACTATGACAGAGAAAAGGGCACGATCACAATTATTTTCCAGGTAGTAGGTGCATCTACAACTGAGCTTGCAAGACTTAATGAGGGCGACTATATCCATCATCAGAGGCTCGCCAGTCTTGTGGTCCTTCACCACGCCACTGAGCGACTTGGCATTCAGCAGTGACGTACAAGCGATCCCAATCACCACTGACAACAAAAATCTTTTCATACCGTACTTTTATTCATGCTTGTTTAAACAGCTGCAAAAGTAGAGATCGGGTATGTGGAAACCGTTGCAACCCCAAAACGAAGATATTAAGATGGGTTTACAAAGTGATTACAGGGACGCAACGTGATGATTTTCAAGATGATGTCATTTGCCTGAAACGGAATTGTAATATCTCTTTCGTTCTTTTGCGGGCATGAAAAAGTTAGGAATCATTGTATTAAGTCTATTATCTTTCGTTGCTGCCGCACAGGCACAGCAACGCCCTAAACTGGTAGTGGGGATCGTTGTCGACCAGATGCGCTGGGATTATCTCCAGTATTATAAGGAGAGGTTTGGCTCGGATGGCTTCAACCGCCTGCAGCGCGAAGGCTTCAGTTTCGACAATACGCCCAGGAGTGCGACCCCTACAATCGGCTATTTTCCTACCGTCACTGCCTGTGGGCACTCCTGCCTCTACACGGGATCCATCCCGGCACTGACCGGCATTGCCGGAAACAACTTCTATGTTGATGGGAAGCAGACCTATTGCACAGAGGACAAGACCGTGCAAGGGGTAGGTAGCAACAGCAGCGCAGGGCAGATGTCGCCCCGTAACTTAGAGGTGAGCACGATCGGGGACGAACTAAAGGTCGCCACCAATTACCTATCCAAGGTCATTGGCATCTCCCTGAAGGACCGGGGAGCCATCCTGCCTGCCGGACACGCCGCGGATGCCGCTTATTGGTATGACGCGAAGAAAGGCATTTTTATATCCAGCACATATTACCAGAAAGAACTCCCGGCATGGGTGAGAAAGTTCAACACTGCCCACCACCAGACAAAGGATATCCGATACAGTCCGATGGGCAACACCTTGGTGGCAGACATGGCCATCGAGGCATTAGGGAAAGAGAACTTAGGACAGGACAATATCACCGACCTGCTGACCGTCAGTTTCTCTTCTACTGATTATGTAGGCCATCGTTATGGACCTTTCTCCACGCAACTCGACAGTGTGTACCTCTCACTCGACCATGACTTAGGGCGCTTGCTGACTGCTCTTGACGAGAAAGTGGGCAAGGGAAACTACATCGTCTTCCTGAGCGCAGACCATGCGGCACCTATCAACTACAAGAAGCAGAATGCACATGGCATCCCTGGAGGGGTGTGGGACGAAGACCAGGCCAAGCAATATCCGGGCGTCAAGGATGTCATCGAAAACCGGATCTACCTCTCCGACCCTTCCCGCAAGGCTGAGATCATCCGGCATTTCCAACAGGAAAAGGGCGTGGCATGGGTCATCGACTTCTCGCATGTCGATGAGACAACACTCCCCGACTACCTGAAGAGAAAGGTCATCCAAGGCTATCATCCCCAAAGAAGCGGCGACCTGATGGTCATCCTGAAGCCGGGATACTACGAGACCAGTGCCGACTCCTTCGAGGATGGCATCAACCATGGGGCACCCTATAACTACGACAGCCATATCCCATTGCTTTGGATGGGAAAGGGCATACCGCAAGGAAGGAGCATCCAGCACATTTCCATCTCCGATGTTGCCCCCACCGTTTGTGCCTTGTTAGGCATCCAGGCACCCACAGGATGTGTCGGAGAGCCTCATCCTTTCCAATAAAGAAGCAGAAAGAAAGGGGCATGACATGAGAATCAGGCAGCATTTCAAGACAATCGTCATCTCTGACCTCCATCTCGGCTCCGCCAACTCACGGACTGCAGAGGTGACGGAGTTCCTTAAGTCGGTCGACTGCGACGAGCTCATCATGAATGGCGACATCATCGACGGCTGGGCCATCAACAGGGTTGGCACCGGGCGATGGAAGAAGGTACACACCGACTTCTTCAAGGTGATCATGAAGATGGTGGAGAAACACGGGACAGAGATCGTTTATGTCCGGGGCAACCACGATGACTTCTTAGATGCCGTCATTCCCTTCGAGTTCTTCAGTTTCAGGTGCGTGCGCGACTATGTCTATACCAGTTGCGGACACCGGTATTATGTCACCCATGGAGACATCTTCGACACGGTAACCAAGAACATGCGATGGATGTCGCAGTTGGGAGACATCGGCTATACCCTGCTCCTGTGGATCAACCGGAAGTACAATAACTATCGGAAAGCCCACGGACTGCCTTATTACTCCTTGTCGCAAGCCTTGAAGCAAAAGGTGAAATCAGCGGTAAGCTATCTCTCGAACTATGAACAGGAACTGGTGCAGTTCGCTCGGGCAAGGCATTGCGATGGGATCATCTGCGGCCATATCCATCATCCCGACAACAAATGGCTGGACGGCATCCACTACTTAAATGCAGGAGACTGGGTGGAATCCTTATCTGCATTGGTGGAAGACGACAGTGGCAACTGGAATATTGTCTATTATAATCAGGATTTTAGTTAAGTATCATACGTCATGAAAGTAATTTTTATCGTTCAGGGAGAAGGAAGAGGGCATCTCACGCAGGCACTCACCTTAGAGAAGGCCTTGCGTGACAAAGGCCATGAGGTCGTGGAAATCTTAGTAGGCAAGAGCAAGGCAAGGGCAATCCCTAACTTCTTCTATGCCAAGACACAGGCTCCCGTGGTGAAGTTCGACAGCCCGAACTTCCTTCCGGCAAAAAGTCAGACCGGAGTGAGCGTCCTCGGGTCCACCCTTTACAATGTCCTCCGACTGCCCAAATACCTCAGGAGCATCTTCCTGATCAGGAAACACCTGAAGGACACCCAGCCCGACATGATCATCAACTTCTATGAGATCCTCGGGAATGTCTGCCATCAACTGTTCCGCCCTGCGATCCCTGAAGTCTGCATCGGGCATCAATATATGTTCTTGCACCCCGACTTTACCTTTCCACAAGTCCACCGCCATTCCCAAGAATGGATGAAAGTGTTCACGGAGATGACGTGCGTGGGTGCTCAGAAGGTCTTAGCGTTGTCGCTGAGGGAATACCCTCAGGCAGAAAAGGAGGGCATCACCGTGGTCCCACCTCTGCTCAGAGACGAGATCCTGTCAACGCCACGCCACCATGGCAACTATATCACGGGCTACATGCTCAACCCGGGCTTCAGCGAATATGTCATGCAATGGCACCAAAAACATCCGAAGGTCTGCCTTCATTTCTTCTGGGACAAGAAGGATGCACCTGAAGTGACCCATGTCGACAGTACCTTATCCTTTCATCAGATCGATGACGAGACTTTCATCCGTGATCTCGCCAACTGCAAGGCATACGCTACGACAGGAGGGTTCGAGTCGGTATGCGAAGCCATGTACATGGGAAAGCCCGTGATCATGACCCCCGTGCACGTCGAACAAGAATGCAACGCCTTTGATGCGCAGCAGGAAGGAGCGGGCGTGATGGATCATCACTTCGACCTGGACCGGTTGCTGGCGTTTGCCCAGGACTATACGGAGGATGTCGAGTTCAGGATCTGGGAGAACCAAGCCGAGGAGATCATCGTCAATGCCATCGAAGCGGCATACGATACCTATCATGCCCCGACCGTGGCATACAGCCCTTCCAAGGTCCGGCAACCCCTTCTCCCTTGGGGCAACTTGGCTTTCTCACGGTAGTAGCAAAGAGCCCAGGAAAATTACATCAGTAAAGCATTTTGCAAAAGGTGGCTTTACGTCTTGCAAAAGGTGACCTTTCGTCTCCTAAAAGGTCATCTTTCATCGTGCACGAGATGACCTCCTGCAAGGCAAAAGGTCATCTCGTGAATCAATCTTATGAATTGTGTGTAGATATTTCATTGCTCAAAGAAATTATGTAAATTTGCAC
>CAJLYG010000236.1 GCA_905210845.1 uncultured Prevotella sp. | reverse complement strand
GGACTGCCGTCGATGAAGTGGGGTTTACAGGCAGGGTCGTTTGCATTGGCTATTCCAAGGAGGCAGTATCCTTCCAGACCAAGTTGTTCGTGCAAAAGGAATTGGATATCCGCGGCTCCCGAAACGCATTGCCCAAGGACTTCAGGGCAGTCATCAACTACCTCAGCAAAGGTAACTGCCCTACCGACCGGTTAGTCACACGCGTCGTACCGCCAGAGCAGGCAGCCTCAGCCATGCAAGACTGGGCTTCCCATCCCGGAAAGACCTTCCGCATCTTAGTGGAGTTCTAAGAGAAGGACTCTCTTCAGGTTTAAGCTATACTTTCTTGAGAAAATGGGGAATTATTCCCCATGCATTCCCCATTTTCTCAATATTTTCCCATGCAGGGGAAAGTGCCAATTTCTCTCTATCTCCCTATCAATTAGGACGTTACAAATACCAATTCATCATTGGCACGCAATTGGCATATACTCTTTATGACCACGTCAGAGGCATATGAGAGAGTTTTTCGTAAATGAACAATTGGTTAAGGTGTAACACATTAGAGAGTTTTTCCATATAAGACATTTGTTTAGTTCGTTTCAATAGTTAAGAGGTTATAAAGAATAGTAAGCAAGTTCACCGGCTCAAGAGTGAGCACAAAATTTGTCAACATTTGCTCTTAAAGTGTATTCAAAAGTATAATCGTTGACTAAGATTCACACCACTACATGAACTTATCTTAGCGAAGAAAGGGGGGAGGGTGCTCGTTGTCCCTCCCTTTTTGTTGGTACATGCCATGGGGAGGAACAGTTCAGCATCCATATCGCCTCTCGAACGGTTCTCGAACGGTTCTCGAACAATTACCATAGGGATGCTGAATGATAAAGAATCATAAAAGGAAGATAGGATGTGCGCGGTCTTTCGCAGAAACGCGTATTTTTGTATGTAACAAGAACGATGATGAATAGATTTCCTACACAGATAAAAGTAGCGTGCGGATTCGTATTACTGCTATTGCTGTTGGTGGTTGCCATCAATGTGGTTTACCAAAAGATGTCATCCCTGTTGGAGACCAACAGGGTGGAACAGAACTATGTCGACTCCCTGAAAGTGCTCTTGGAGGATCGGGAGAAGAAGAATGCGGAGATCTATCAGCTGTTAGACACCATGAACCAAGAGCCAAACTACCAACATTATGTCGACAAGCTCATTGAGACACGACGCCCGTTGATCCGCGCCCCCAAGGTAAAGCGCAGCAAGGTGACCGTCACCAAGCAATACACGGAAAAGCAAAAGAAAGGTTTCTTCAAACGCTTAGGGGATGTCTTCCGGTCACATAAGAAAGACTCCGCTAACGTCAAGACCGTTTCTACCACAGTGGTCATCGACAGTGTAGAGACCGCCTATAACCCTACAGACTCGATGCGACAACTCCTGACACAAGCCCGCAGCCACCATGAGAGAAGTGCACGTAAGATGCAGGAGAAAGAGGAAGAGATGAAAGAACACATCAGGCAGTTGAATCAGCGAGTGAGTGGACTTCTCCAGACCATGCAGCATGAAGACAGCCTGATGCAGAAATACCGCTCTTACAGCATCCAAGAGGCAAAGGCCCAGTCCATCAAGACCATGGGAATCATCACCATGACAGCCCTCGTGTTAGCAGCCATCTTCCTTTTCATTATCTGGAGGGATATCTTCCGGAGCAATGAATACAGGCAACAACTGGAGCAAGCCAACGCAAAAGCCAACCAATTGCTGAAAGAACGCGAGCAATTGATGCTCACCATCACCCATGACATCAAGGCTCCAACATCTTCTATCCTGGGACATATCGACTTGTTGGGACTGATCACCCACGACAGCAGACAGCTCTCCTATTTAGAGAACATGCAATCTGCCGCCAGGCATTTACTGCGCATGATCTCTTCGCTACTCGATTTCCATAAACTCGACTCCCACAAGATGGATGTGGAAAGCGTGATTTTCCAGCCTGCACAGTTGATGGAGACCATCTATCTGAGCTTCAAGCCCACCGCCAAGGCAAAGGGATTGCAATTCAGGTGGGAGAATCGGATAGACACCAGTCAGACGGTGAGCAGCGATGCCTTCCGCATCCGGCAGATCATCGAGAACTTATTGTCTAATGCCATCAAATTCACAGAGAAGGGAAGCGTGACCCTAAAGACAGAGCTACAAGGTCCCCAACTGCTGATCGACGTGTCAGATACGGGCTGTGGAATCTCTCCTGCCGACCAAAAGCGAATGTTCCAGGAGTTCACAAGACTGAAGAATGCCCAAGGACAAGAGGGATTCGGACTGGGACTGACCATCACCCTGCAGCTGGTACAACTGCTGAAGGGAACGATTACCGTAGACAGCAAGGAAGGCGAAGGGACCACTTTCCATGTCATGCTCCCAACGACACTAACCCAGACGAGGATTCCTGTGTCCACCCTACCCTTCCACGTTTTGATGATCGACGACGACCGACTGCAGTTGCAGATGATGCAAGCCATGTTGCAGCATACGGTAGAAAGCATTACCACCTGCATGCAACCCGAGGAGATGCTGCAAAGGTTGCGCTCTCACGACTATAACCTCATCCTCACGGATATCCAGATGCCTGCGATGAACGGCATTGAGATGGTGAAGGAAATCCGGAAGATCCCATCAGCCAGGGACATTCCCGTCATCGCACTCACCGCACGCTCAGATCTCTCCGCGCAAGAACTGCAAGAGCATGGATTCGCAGGGTGCCTGCACAAGCCCTTTTCGGCAGATGACTTCAAGATGGTGGCCTCGAACCTCCGGCAATTTACCGAACAAGGGAACACATTGCCACGACATACACAGAAAGCCGAAGCGAACTATGACTTCTCTGCCCTGACCGCTTTTTCCGGAGAAGACCAAGAAGCGGCAAAAGAAATCATGGAAACATTCCTGTCGGAAACACGCAAGAACCGGGAGACGATGGCAAAGGCCATCCATGAGCAGGATACGACTACCATCTCCGCCCTTGCCCATAAGATGCTCCCCCTGTTCATCCAGATAGGGGCAGAGACCAGTATCACGCCGCTGAAAGCATTGGAAGCGAAAAAAGGGGATCCTACTTTCTCAGAAGAAATAAGCCGGGAAGCTACTGTCGTATGCCAAGAAGCCCAGAAGGTAGAGACTGCCATCCAAGAGACGTTGGCACAGCCCTCACCGACAGGAAAAGGGTAACCCCTTACCTCATCTTATATAATTTCATCTTATTATATAAGGTCTTCCTGTCTATGCCCAAGAGAAGCGCAGCCTTACTCTTGTGGTTGCCCGTGCGCCGAAGCGCCTCCTCGATCTGTTTCTTCTCATCCTCTGCATTATGGAGCAACATATTCTTATCCCCATGATCCGGTTCCAGGTTCAGCTCAACGGGGGAAACCAGATCTGACTGTGCCAAGAGGACAGCCCGCATAATGGTATTTTTCAATTGCCTGAGATTTCCCGGCCACGAATAAGCCTTCATGTCCTTGTTGGCCTCAGGTGTAAACCCGCGGATTTTCTTATTCAATTCTTGGTTGGCCTGGTCAAGGAAGAAGTTAGCAAACAGCAGGATATCATCGCCTCGGTCACAGAGGTTGGGCACGTTCAACGAGAACTCGTTGATCCGATGATAGAGATCCTCCCGAAAACGCCCCTCTTCTATTGCTTCGAGGAGATTCTCATTGGTAGCGCAGATCAGTCGAACGTCGATGGGTATCAGCTCATTTGAACCGATCTTGCGGATCTGCCTTTCCTGGATGGCACGCAGGAGTTGCACCTGCACCTTATAACTAAGGTTCTCCACCTCGTCAAGGAACAAGGTTCCTCCATTGGCAGCCTCAAAGGCTCCGATCTTATCCGTCAACGCTCCGGTAAAGGACCCTTTGATATGTCCAAAGAACTCGCTGACTGCCAACTCCTCAGGGATTGCCCCACAGTCAATGGCAAAGAAAGGCTTATCCGACCGATTACTCTTCTCATGGATACGATGGGCAACGAACTCCTTTCCCGTGCCACTGGCACCCGTGATCAATACGGACATGGAAGTAGGTGCAACCAACGCCACATAGTTATATAATCGGCGAGCCTCTTCGCTTTCTCCCTCCAGGTAAGTATTGTTCGCTTCAAGTTCATTGTAGTTTTGTCCCGCAGGAGCCTGATCCAGCGCATTCTCACCAATCGCATCCTGGATCTTCTTGAGCAACTCATCCGGATGCATGGGCTTGGCAATATAATCAGCCGCGCCGTCCTTCATCGCCTGAACAGCGCCTCGGATATCCGCATACCGTGTCATGATAATGACCGGGGAGTGCAGCCCTTTCTCTCTCATCCATGGCAACAGGACGGTACCATCCTTGTCTGGCAGGCGGAGGTCTGTCAGGACAAGGTCGAAATTACCTTTCTCTATCTGACTGCAAGCCATAGAAACCTTGCTGACGGAGTCGACGAGATAGCCTTTCTTCCCCAGGTATGACTTCAACATCGTAGCGAATGTGAGATCATCCTCCACAATTAATATATGATACTTCATATCTCCCATGTTCGTTGCAAATTTACGAAAAATATGGGAGACGACAAGGTCAA
>CAJLYG010000235.1 GCA_905210845.1 uncultured Prevotella sp. | reverse complement strand
TCGGTCATGCGCCCTCCCATGACCTTCATGCCGATGGCGCGCGCGTAGTTGAGCATCTTCCACGCCTCGCGCATGCCCGTGCACTTCATGAGCTTGATATTGATGCCAGAGTAAGCACCCTCCACGCTCTTGATATCCTTCAGCCGTTGGATGGCTTCATCGGCGAAGATAGGCAAGGGACTTCTTTCCGTGATCCAGGCAATGTCATCTTTCTGCTCCTTGGGCATAGGCTGCTCTACCATGACAATGCCATGCTCTTTGAGCCAGAAGATCATGTCCAACGCCATCTGACGGTCTTTCCAACCTTGGTTGACATCCACTGCTATCGGGAGTTGGGTTACGCTCCTGATGGTCTCTATCATCTCCTTGTCGTTATCGCGCCCGAGCTTGACTTTCAGGATGTTAAATTTGTTTGCGCACTCCCTCGTTTTCTGTCTTACCACGTCTGCCGTGTCAATGCCAATGGTAAAAGTCGTGGAAGGGGCCTTGGCTTTGTCTAACCCCCAGATCTTATACCACGGGGCTCCCAGCAGCTTCCCCACTAAGTCGTGCAGGGCAATGTCCACAGCTGCCTTGGCAGCCGTGTCGCCGGGCGAGAGACTATCCACATACGCAAGGATATCCTCTAATTGAAAAGGATCGTGGAATGGACTCAGGTCTACCTTCTGCAAGAAGGAGGTCACGCTCTGCACGGTCTGCCCTAAATACTGCGGCATGGAAGCCTCTCCGTATCCGGTCACCCCATCATAGGTGATTTCCACCTGCACGTCTGGGGTGGTTGTGCGCGAATAGGTAGCCACAGTAAAGACATGCTGCAACTTCAGCTCATAAGGGAAGAACTTCATCTCCAACCGGTGGGACATTCCCCGATGGTTTATGTTCACATTTTTCTTTTGTAACCCCTTCAGCTCCAAGGCATCTATATGAGTGAGGGCAAGGGCGGAGCCCGCCGTGGCGAGGGCCGCCTTCTTGATGAAATCTCTTCGTGTTGTCATTATATCTGATTATCTGTAATATTCATTACGATCAGTCGTTGTCAGCCCTTCTTCCTTGTTGATGAAGGGCAAGACCCTTTGCGCCCACAGCAGGCGGTTGAGGTCGTATTCATCATACTCAGGGTCCTTAGGGTAGAAGCTGCTGATATGGACAAATCCCAAGGAATGGATGAACTTCCCTTTTCCAATGTACATCCCGACGTGGGAAACATGGACAGGCTTCTCATCAGTGGCTTTTCTTCCAAAGAAGACCAAGTCGCCAGGGATGAGGTTGCCAAAGTCGGGTGCGATCTCAATATGCTCCCCTTTCCTGGCTTGCTGTGAGGCATTGCGGGGGATGATGATGTCATGCTGCAAGAGGACCGTGCGGATGAACCCACTGCAATCGACGCCTTTCGTGCTGGTCCCTCCCCACATGTAGGGGATCCCCGACAACTTCTTCGCCGTGGCAATGATGCTCCGCGCGCTGCTCTTCAATCCCTTTCTCCACGTATCCAAAGGCTGCGCGTCCGAGACCGGGAGGTAGCCTTGCCTGCCATCAGGATATTCCACCTGATAGAACTTCCCTTTCTTTGTCAACAACCTCAACCGGTTGCTTGCCACCACATCGCTCACGGGCAAGGAAGCGCGACTCGGCTTCTGGTAGACAAAGCCATAGATGGCGGTCACAACCACTTGCGGTGAGTGATTCCACCTTTCCAATTGCGCTCTCGACGCCATGACCACCGAGGAATGCAATACCCACGCAGGATCCTCGTCGGGAGTTCGCACTTTCAGCCAAGTGCCATCTTGGTCCACCCCCAAGGGCATGCCTAACAAAGCCTGCGATTCCATCCCCGCATCGTAATCCCCGCTTGTCCGCAGATTACAGCAAGATACGTTCACAATTGCCCATCGAGTGGTGTCCGCCAATGGCTGCCCTCCCTCGTCCTGGGCATATCCATTCATCGCAAACAGCAAGAGCAAGAATGCCCCCATCAGCCTGCCTCTCCAAAAGTCCATACGCTTCATGTCTCCATATAATCTGTTCATAGATGCAAAAGTACGCATTTTCTGCCAAACCAGTAGCATTTTGCTGATTTTATTGCCATTCCCTCTAACTTTTTATCTATTTCTATCCGCTTGCTTTCTCCTACGAATGAAAGGCGATTGTCCATCTAAAATCATGTAGATTCCTTTCTCGAAAGAAAATATAAGGAAGTTTTATTTTGCCCTTCGCCTGATTTACACTATCTTTGCATGTTGGAAAAAGATTACTGCCAATGGAAAACATCCATGAGAATATCATCTTAGCATTTAGCCTGGGAGACAAAAGAGCTTTCGGGGTTCTCTTCCTGACTTATCATCCCAAGCTACTCAACTTTATCGAGGGTTTTGTAAAGGATCATGAGACAGCCCGAGATTTGGCACAGGATCTCTTCATAAGCCTCTGGCGAGATCGCAAGAAATGCGCACAAGTCAGGAATTTCCAATCCTATCTTTTCCAAATGGCGCGCCATGCTATTTACAATTACTTCGACCATAGTCTCGTCAATGATAAATATGTGAACCAAATCCTTCATGCGCCTATCACCTATGATAGCACAGAAGAGCAGTTCTTTGCTGCTGAATTACAAGGAATGATTGAGCTGTTAATAGCTCACATGCCCGAGCAACGGCAGCGTATCTATCGGATGAGTCGTGAGAAGGGAATGACTAATGATGATATAGCCAAGGAACTAAACATTAGCAAGCGTACCGTTGAGAACCATTTAAGCAAGGCTTTATCGGAAATCAGACACGTCATGAAGTTGATGATCGTGATTTTTACATAATATACGTTAAAATGGGCGTGTGAATACCATTTTATAGCTTACATCATAATAGAATGACGAAATATACGACAAATATAAACGACCCTATAAGACGATTCTTCAAGATGCAGCCTACAAAGCTCACCCAGATGAAATTTCGTTGGTGGATTCTCAACTCTGATAGGCAGTCGGAAGACGAGGATGCCATGCGGCAGCTGTGGGATGAGACCCCATCCGCTTGCACGCAAGAGACTGTTGGCGAGTGGGCTGTCTTGCAGCAGCAAATCGATCATAGCAAAAATCCTTCATTCCTTCTAAGGTTACGTCGATATGCCGCAGCCGTGGTGATATTGTTTGTTGCCATGGGGGCTACCTTTGTGCTTACTCGTGAATACCTTAGTGACCGACATCGTAGTGATGATTTCGTGCAGGTCACGGTTGATGATGGCAAGATGCGAACTTTGACCCTCAGCGACAACACTCTTGTCGTGTTAAATGCGGGGACGACATTAGTATATCCACTTCGTTTTAATGCTGACACTCGCTCTGTATTCCTCATTGGTGAAGCCTATTTCAAAGTGAGTAAGATGCCACACCAGCCTTTCATCGTGAAGACCCAATACCTGCAGGTAACAGCGTTAGGTACTGAGTTTGGCGTTTCTGCTTATCCTGAGCAATCCATCATTAGTACTACTTTGAAAGAAGGAAGCACTCGCGTGGTAGTAAACGATGCGCGGGGGATGGCTATCGAACGTAGTTATACCATGCGCCCTAACCAAAAGCTTACCTATGACAAAGCTACAGGCAAGGTCTTGTTGTGTGGCTTGGATGCCAATCAGGATTTGTCATGGAGGCAAGGTAATCTTGTATTTGAGAATGCTACCTTCCCACAAATTGTGAAAGTCCTTCAACGCAGGTTTGGCGTACAGATTGAGTGCCATGGGATTGAAAGACTGAAAGGTGGCTATTATGTGAAGTTTCGCTCGGATGAACGACTGCCTCAGATATTACATATACTCAGTAATCTTGATGGGAAGTTTACCTATCGTATACAAGGGAAGAGGGTGATCATTCATGTCCCTTAACCGCTTGCCAATCATCCCGTCCAAAGGCAGGATGTAAAACTTCCGGGTCGTTTTCTTCCGATTCTGCTTTTTTTCCATTACTTTTGCAGGGCACAATCCATGGATCGGACTCATTCCGCAAGAATGGGATCGCGTTGGAGAGCCGAGCCTTATTTAAACAGATAGCAAAATGATAGACAGGGCAACAGTAGAAAAAATCAAGGATGCCGCCAACATCGTAGACGTGGTGGGCGAGTTCGTTACATTGCGGAAAAGTGGTGCCAACTACAAAGGCCTGTGCCCTTTCCATAATGAGAAGACTCCTTCTTTCTACGTGTCGCCTGCTCGTGGGACCTGCCATTGCTTCGGATGCGGGAAGGGAGGTAATGCGATTACCTTTATCATGGAGCATGAGCAGATGACGTATCCCGAAGCGCTCCGGTGGCTGGCCAAGAAATATCATATCGAGATCCAGGAAAGGGAGCTGACAAGCGAGGAGAAACAACAGCAGAGTGAAAGGGAGAGCATGTTCATCGTCAACGAATGGGCAAACGAATACTTCCAGCAAGTCCTCCACCATGACGTAGATGGCATTGCCATCGGCATGCAGTATTTTCGCAGCCGTGGCTTCCGTGATGATACCATTCGTAAATTCCAGTTGGGCTATGACCTGTCCGATCGGCTGGCATTGGGGCGTGCTGCCTTGGCAAAGGGCTTCAAGGAACAGTATTTGACCGGGGATACGGCAACTACGCATGGCACGGGCATCTGCTACAAGAATGATCGTGGCGAGCTGATCGATCGCTACGCAGGCAGGGTGCTCTTC
>CAJLYG010000234.1 GCA_905210845.1 uncultured Prevotella sp. | reverse complement strand
GATTGCAATACACCATCAAGGCACGCGTAAAGAGTCCCTACTCCATCTGGTGCAAGATGCAAAACAAGCACGTCACCTTCGAGGAGATCTATGATATCCTGGCCGTTCGAATTATCTTCGTGCCTAAGGTCAGAGAGGACGAGATCAATGAGTGCTTCAACATCTATGTCGCCATCAGCAAGATATATAAGTCGCATCCCGACCGGCTAAGAGATTGGCTGAATCATCCGAAAGCAAATGGCTATCAGGCCTTGCACGTCACCCTGATGAGCAAACAAGGGCAATGGATAGAAGTACAAATACGAAGCGACCACATGGACGAGGTCGCTGAACAAGGATTCGCTGCCCACTGGAAATACAAAGACAAGGAAAACAACGGGGAAATACAAGAGGACGACACAGAACTCAACGACTGGCTTCGCACCATCAAGGAAATCCTGGATGACCCACAACCGGATGCCATGGATTTCCTGGATGCCATCAAGCTCAACCTGTTCGCGTCAGAGATCTTCGTCTTTACGCCAAAAGGAGAAATCAAGACCATGCCCGCAGGATGCACGGCTCTCGATTTCGCTTTCCAGATCCACACCTTCCTCGGCAGCCATTGCATTGGCGCCAAGGTAAACCATAAGCTCGTGCCACTGAGCCATAAGCTGCAAAGCGGTGACCAAGTAGAAATACTCACCAGTAAATCACAGCATGTCCAACCTTCATGGATTAACTTTGTCTATACGGCAAAGGCAAAGGGGAAAATCCAGGCGATCCTCCGCAGAGACAACAGGGAGATCCAAAAGCAAGGGGAGATCATGCTTGACGACTGGCTTAAAGCCAACGACCTTGAGCTGACGACTTCTATCCTTGACAAGCTCTGTGATTTCCACGACATACAAAAGCATGAGAATTTCTTCCTGGCACTGGGTGAGAAGACTATCATCTTAGGTGACAAGGACTTAGATGAGATCAGGGGAAAGAACAAAAAGAAAACAACCAATACTTCCAGATGGCGCAAACTGGTTCCCTTCCTGGGACATTCCAAGGAGAAGGAAGAAGAAGAGAAGAAGTCCAATCTCTATATCGTTGGGAAGGATTTCAACAAAAAGAAACCAGTGATCATCAATGAGGAGAATATCGGTCAACTCGTCTTCCCGAAATGTTGCCATCCGATACCGGGGGATGATGTCTTAGGATATATCGACAACAAGAACCAAATCGAGATCCATAAACGGGCTTGTCCTGTTGCCAGCAAGCTGAAGTCCAGCTTCGGCAACCGTATCCTTGACGCGAAATGGGACATGCACAAGATCCTGTTCTTCGACGCGACCATCGAGATCCATGGCATCGACCGCACAGGAATGTTGCTGGATGTCGCGCAAGTCATCTCCGCACAGATGAACGTGAATATCCATCGGGTGACGATATCCAGCGACCAAGGGATCTTCGACGGCACGATCGAGATCCGTGTGCACGACCGTGATGACGTCAAGACCATCATCGAGAACCTGAAAAAGATCGATGACCTACAGGAAATACAGCAGATCCTGTGATATCCCTTCCCCCTACCCGACAAACTACAAACAAAATGAAAAGACTTTATCTACTTTTAAGTTTACTGTCCGTCATGGCATTCCTTCACGCTGCCAATCGATACGACAATCCAGACACCCTGTTTGTAGCGCGTGACGGGACTGCCGAGTTTCGGAATGTGGATGATGCCATCGAGGTATGCCGCGCCTTCATGGATTATCATAAAGTCATCTATGTCAAGAAAGGAGTCTACAAGGAAAAGCTGACCGTCCCCTCTTGGCTGTCGCATATAGAAATATGCGGTGAGGACAGAGACAGCACCATCATCACATACGATGACCATGCAAATATCAAGATGCCCGGCACAGACCGGAAGATGGGGACCTTCCGCACTTATACGCTCAAGATACAAGGCAATTACATCACGCTGAAGAATATCACGATCGAGAACAATGCGGCAAGATTAGGGCAGGCCGTGGCCCTCCACACGGAAGGAGACCATCTCGTCTTCCTCAACTGCAGGTTCCTTGGCAATCAAGACACGGTCTACACAGGGACAGCAGGTACACGGCTCTATTTCAAGGACTGCTTCATTGAAGGGACGACAGACTTTATCTTCGGGCCCTCTACGGCTTGGTTTGAGCATTGCATGATCAAGAGTAAGCTGAATTCCTATATTACCGCAGCCTCCACCCCTTCAGGCCAAGCCTTTGGCTATGTGTTCAACCACTGCCGACTGGTCGCCGCCCCTGGTGTCGACCACGTCTATTTAGGACGTCCCTGGCGCCCGTATTCCTGTGTAATCTATATGAATTGCGAGATGGGTCGCCATATATGCCCTGAAGGATGGGACAACTGGCGTAACCCAGAAAATGAAAAGACAGCAAGGTATAGCGAATATCACAGTACCGGGGAAGGCGCAAAAAGCAAGGAGCGCGTCAGTTGGAGCCACCAACTATCCAAGGCAGATGCCACCTCTATCACGCTTGAACGCGTCTTCCGGCAAGACAACACGTGGGTCCCAGCCCCATAAAGCGGGTCTTGAGACAGAAGCAGAAGGATCACACAATCGCATCCAAATGCTTCTTCAGGTCCTTGAGCTGATCCCTGACAGAAGTCAACGTGGATAACACCTCTATGCTTTTATCCACGCCCTTCCTATTTTCAGAAAGCATCTTACGCGCAGCAGCCAACTTAAAGCCCCGCAATTTCACCAGTCCATAGATATTCCGCAGCAGTTCTATGTCCTTTTCGGAATATTGCCGCACCTTGTTGGCTGCCATCGTCTTCGGGCGCAACTGAGGAAACTCCGTTTCCCAGTAACGAAGCGTACTCTCATTCACCCCAATCATCTGAGCCACTTCCTTGATTGAGTAGTACAACTTCAGATTTTTATTCGTGCTTAATACCATAATTTGCTGCTTTTTATCAAACAATGATTAATTTATTTGCAAAAATAATCAAAACTCGGTATCTTTGCAAAACTTTTAAATGGAATTAATATTTAAGCGATAATAATATGATGACAGCTAATGAAATCCGCGACTCTTTCAAGAAGTTCTTCGAGTCGAAAGGACACGTCGTCGTACCGTCCGCCCCTATGGTTATTAAGGACGACCCTACGTTGATGTTTACGAATGCAGGTATGAACCAGTGGAAAGACATCATCCTCGGCACCCGTGACCCTGAGCCGAGGCGCCGCTGCGATTCCCAGAAATGCCTCCGCGTGAGCGGTAAGCACAACGACCTGGAAGAAGTAGGTCATGATACTTACCACCACACCATGTTTGAAATGCTCGGCAACTGGAGTTTTGGGGATTATTTCAAGGAAGGCGCGATCGACTATGCCTGGGAATACTTAGTAGATGTCCTAAAGATGAACCCTGATGACCTCTATGTGACAGTATTTGAAGGGGCAAAAGATGAAGGGCTGGCACGTGATGACGAAGCTGCGAGCTATTGGGCGAAACATGTCCCAGCCAACCACATCATCAATGGCAATAAGCACGATAACTTTTGGGAAATGGGCGACACAGGGCCTTGTGGTCCTTGCTCCGAAATCCATCTGGACTCCCGTTCCCCAGAAGAGAAGGCAAAAGTCCCAGGATATGAGCTTGTCAACAAGGACGACCCACAGGTAATAGAGATTTGGAACATCGTTTTCATGCAATTCAACCGCAAGGCTGATGGAAGCTTAGAGCCACTGCCCATGCATGTGATTGACACGGGCATGGGATTCGAGCGCTTAGTACGTGCCATCCAAGGAAAGCACAGCAACTATGACACGGATATTTTCCAGCCCATCATCAAGGAAATCGAACGGATCTCCGGATTAAAATATGGCGAGAAAGAGGAGACGGATGTTGCCATGCGCGTAGCTGCCGACCATCTGCGTGCCGTAGCTTTCTCTATTGCTGACGGTCAATTGCCCAGCAATGCCAAAGCCGGGTATGTGATTCGCCGTATCCTTCGCCGTGCCGTACGCTATGCCTATACCTTCCTGGGGCAAAAGGAGGCTTTCTTGTATAAGTTAGTTCCTGTACTCGTACAAGAGATGGGTGAGGCATATCCAGAATTGGTAGCACAACAGGAGCTCATTACCCGTGTGATGAAAGAAGAGGAAGATTCTTTCCTGCGCACGTTAGAGAAGGGCATCAACCTGTTGAATGGTGCCATGGATGAGCTCAAGGCACATGGACAGACGCAATTGGACGGCGTGCAAGCCTTCCGACTTTTCGACACGTATGGATTCCCTCTCGACCTAACAGAGCTTATTTGCAGGGAGAATGGATACACTGTAGACGAGAAGCAGTTTGATGAAGAGATGGAGAAGCAAAAGGCTCGCGCCCGCAATGCCGCAGCCGTGGAGAATGGTGACTGGATCATCCTGCGGGATGGAGAGCAACAATTCGTCGGGTACGACTATACTGAATACGAATGCCATATCCTGCGTTATCGGAAGGTAACACAGAAAAAGAACACATTCTATGAACTGGTACTCGACTACACGCCCTTCTATGGAGAGATGGGAGGACAAGTCGGTGACACGGGCGTCCTCGTCAGTGAAGGCGAAACCATCCAGATCACAGACACGAAACGCGAGAATAACCAAAGCATGTCGCATCTGCAAGAATGGCGGCAAAACGCACGGCTTGGTC
>CAJLYG010000233.1 GCA_905210845.1 uncultured Prevotella sp. | reverse complement strand
TCCGTGAGCTGGAAGGTGCTTTCAACAAGGTCATGGCCGGAGCCTAAGGTGGACGCTGTTGACTATCTGCTGAAACCGTTCGGACTGGATGAGTTTAAGTTAGCCGCCAACAAGGTGAAAAAACAATACGACTTGATGAACGCTGGATTGAACACAGCCCCGACAGCCTCACCCAAGGAGTCGGACGATACGTTGTTCCTCAAGACCGAGCACAGGGTAGTTCGCGTGAATATGGAAGATATCCGGTATATCGAGGGGATGAGCGAATACCTGAAGATCTATTTGGAAAGCCAAAAGCCCCTGGTAGTCTTGCTCAGCATGAAGAAGATAGAGGAGCGCCTTCCCAGTTCCTTCATGCGCATCCACCGTTCCTATATCATCAACCTGAAAAAGATCCAGGAAGTCAACAAGAACCGTGTCATCATGGATGCTGACACCTACCTTCCCATTGGAGACCTCTACCGCGAGGCTTTCAACAATTATCTCAATACGAAGTTCTTAGGAAAGTAAAGGGCGTGACTTACTTCACGCTCCCTACCTTGATTAAGTATTCTGCAATCTGCACTGCGTTCAGGGCAGCGCCTTTTCTGATTTGGTCGCCTGTAAGCCACAAGGTCATGCCATTGTCATCGGCTAAGTCCTTGCGGATGCGCCCTACATAGACGTCATCCTTCCCTGCTGATTCCAAAGGCATCGGATAGACATAATGCTGGGGATCGTCTTTCACAGTAACGCCGGGCGCAGCATCCAATGCCTTACGCACTTCCTCAACGGTCAGCGGGCGTTCTGTCTCAAACCAGACGCTCTCAGAATGAGAACGGAGCGAGGACACGCGTACGCAAGTAGCAGAGGTACGCACATCGCTGTGCATGATCTTACGCGTCTCGTTGTACATCTTCATCTCTTCCTTGGTGTAGTCGTTGGGAGTCATCACGTCGATCTGGGGGATGACATTATAGGCCAACTGATGGGGGAACTTCTGGATCGTGGACACTTTCCCTTCCTCGATCATTTCCTTATATTGCTGCTGAAGCTCTTTCATGGCAGCAGCTCCTGCGCCGCTGGCACTCTGGTAGCTGGCGATATGGATACGCTTGATATGGCTGAGCTTGTCAATAGGATTCAAGACCACCACCATCATGATCGTGGTGCAATTCGGGTTGGCAATAATTCCGCGTGGACGGACCAAGGCGTCTTCCGCATTAATCTCAGGAACTACCAAAGGAACATCCGGATCCATACGGAAGGTACTTGAGTTGTCGATCATCACCGCACCGTATTTGGTAATGGTCTCGGCGAACTCCTTGGAAGTACCCCCACCGGCAGAGGTGAAGGCGATGTCGATGTCCTTGAAATCGTCATTGTGCTGCAAGAGCTTCACCTCATAGTCCTTTCCCTTGAAATTGTACTTTCGCCCAGCACTGCGTGTTGAACCAAACAGAACCAAATCATCCATCGGGAAATTTCTCTCAGCGAGGATACGCAAGAACTCCTGTCCTACCGCGCCACTCGCACCAACAATTGCTACTCTCATAAGACTAATGTTTTAATAATACTAATAATCTGCTGCAAAATTACAACTTTTCGGCGTATTTATCGAAAATTTGATATTTTTTTTGCACCTTTGCAAAACAAAGGGCGTGGGAAAGCCGTTCCCTTGGCTGAATCATATATAAAGATGTCACATATTGCTTCTTATTTTCCGATCACCGATCCCACTCTGGTTTTCTTAGTGGTGATGCTGGTTATCCTGTCCGCTCCGATCATCATGGGGAAGCTCCGCATTCCTCATATCATCGGCATGGTAATCGCTGGCGTGCTCTTGGGAAAATATGGGTTCAACATCTTGGAACGTGACAACTCCTTCGAGCTTTTCGGGCGCGTGGGGCTCTATTACATCATGTTTCTGGCTGCCTTGGAAATGGACATGGAAGGGGTCAGGAAGAACAAGCATAAAATGTTGGTCTTCGGGCTCCTGACCTTCAGCATCCCGTTCGCCCTCTCCTACTTCATGGGCATCAAGATCCTGAAATTCACGGTCACGGGCTCCTTGCTCATTGGCTGCATCATGGCTTCGAACACCTTGGTGGCATATCCTGTGGTGAGACGATATGGACTGCAGCGGAAGCCGAGTGTTACCCTGAGCGTGGGATCTTCCATGATCTCTCTCTTCTTGGCATTGGTGTGTTTGGCCGCTATCGTGGCGGGCAATCAACAGGTCGACGGTATCTCCTTCTGGGCTCTCTTCGCCTTGAAGGTTACGGTGTACTGCGCGGCGTTGGTCTGGTTGATCCCCAAGTTGACGAGATGGTTTCTCCGCAGGTACAGTGATGCCGTGATGCAGTTTATCTTTGTCATGGTCATCTTGTTCATGAGTGCTTCCCTGTCACAGTGGATTGGCTTGGAGGGCATCTTCGGGGCTTTCTTCTCAGGGTTGATCTTAAATAGGTATATCCCGCCGGTGTCCCCCCTGATGAACCGCATCGAGTTCATCGGCAACGCCCTGTTCATCCCCTACTTCCTGATCGGTGTGGGCATGCTCATCAATGTACGCCTGCTCTTCGAGGGGGGCAATATCATCTGGATTGTCTTCTGCTTCGTGTTCTTTGGCACAATCGGCAAGGCGATTGCAGCCTACGTGGCATGCGTGAACTTCCACATGCCCATTTCGTCGGGACACATGATGTTCGGACTGACCTCTGCTCACGCGGCAGGCGCCATTGCCATGGTGATGGTGGGCATGCGCCTGACCTCGCCTACGGGACAACCCTTGGTAGGTGACGACATGCTGAACGGCGTGGTCATCATGATCCTCTTCACGTGTATCATCTCTTCCTTGGTCACGGAGCGGTCGGCACAACAGATCGTGTTCCGCGATAAGGAGCTCCCGCAAGAGGATTACCTGCAAAAAGAGGAGGAGAGGATCCTAATCCCGGTGAAATACCCGGAATATGCCAACAGGCTGGTCAACTTGGCTCTCCTGATGAAGAACCCCAAGGTGAAAGATAACTTAGTGGCATTGAACGTGGTGTATGACGACGAGCATGTGCAACAGCACCAAGAGGCAGGGCGCAGGCTTCTCGAACAGGTGTCTCAATATGCCATATCTGCCGATGAGCACTTGCAGACGCAGGTGAGGATCGCCGCCAATATCGCCAATGGCATCAAGCATGCGTTTAAGGAGTTCCAGGCTTCCGAGATCATCATCGGCATGCATACCCACAAGGATGTCTCCCCGAAGTTCTGGGGCGGCTTCCACCAAAGCTTGTTCAATGGACTCAACCGGCAGATTGTCATGGCACGACTCAACCAACCGCTGTCTACCCTACGCCGGATCCAGGTAGCTGTACCCTCACGGGCGCAATACGAGCCGGGGTTCTATCGTTGGCTGAGCCGGTTGGCACAATTAGCAGGCAACTTAGAATGCAGGATCAGTTTCCATGGGCGAACAGATACCCTTGCCATGATTAACGAGTTTATTCGCAACCGATATCCGGAGGTTCGGGCTGATGACAGCCCCATGGAGCATTGGAACGAGATGCCCAACCTTGCCTCTTCTATCAAGGACGATCATCTGTTCGTCGTGATCACTGCCCGCAAGGGGACCATCTCTTACAAGAATGCGCAGGAACGACTGCCCGAGGAATTGACGAAATACTTCTACGGGAAGAACTTGATGATTATCTTCCCCGATCAGTATGGCGACGAGAAGATGGACTCGATGACCTTCACGGAGGCACAACATCAGGAGGAACGCAGCGCTTACGAGGAGCTGAGCGACTGGCTGAACAAGAAATTCAGAAGGAAATAAAACGACATAGTATGATAGACATTAAAGGCATTACCAAAAGTTTCGGTAACCTGCAGGTCCTGAAAGGCATCGACCTGCATATCGACAAGGGCGCGGTGGTGAGTATCGTCGGACCGAGCGGTGCCGGCAAGACTACCTTGCTGCAAATTATTGGGACGCTCGACAAGCCGGACAGTGGCTCGATCAGCATCGATGGGATTGACGTGCTCGAGCTCAACACGCGCAAGCTGAGTGATTTCAGGAACAGGCATATCGGGTTTGTCTTCCAGTTTCACCAGCTCCTCCCGGAGTTCACGGCATTGGAGAACGTCATGATCCCTGCCTATATCGCGGGCACAGGCACAGGGGAAGCCAAGAAACGGGCGATGGAACTCCTGCAGTTTATGGGGTTAGCCGACCGCGCCCAGCACAAGCCCAATGAACTGTCTGGTGGAGAGAAACAGCGCGTAGCGGTGGCAAGGGCATTGATCAATCACCCTGCCGTCATCCTCGCTGATGAGCCGAGCGGCAGCTTAGACAGCAAGAATAAGGCAGAACTGCACCAGTTGTTCTTCGACCTGAGGGATCAATACGGGCAAACTTTCGTCATTGTGACACATGATGAAGGGTTAGCAGCCATCACCGATCGCACCATTCACCTGAAAGACGGGCAGATCGTGGCTCCTGAGGATGCCACGGAACAGGAACTGCCTGATGGCGAACCAGAGGTAGACCCTGCAACAGAGGCTCCGATGGTACCCATCCAAGAAACAACGACAGAAAACCCCATAACCGAGACAGGCCATGAAGATTAAGTTAGGAGATTACAATACCCTGAGAATTGTCAAGCAAGTAGACTTCGGCATCTACTTGGATGGCGGAGAGGAAGGAGAGATCTTGTTGCCGAAGCGGTTGGAGAAAGAATCCTT
>CAJLYG010000232.1 GCA_905210845.1 uncultured Prevotella sp. | reverse complement strand
CGTGAAATTATCGTGGACAATACGCAGCGCCTGACCTCCAATTTAGCGGCGGTCGATGTGGCTGGTACCATGGCTCAGGTCAACCAGACCCTTAGCAATGTCCAGGAGGTGACCGACAAGATCAATCATAGCAAGGGCACGCTCGGATTGCTGATGAATGATCCTACCTTGTATAACAACCTCAATTCCACCATGCGCAATGCGGATTCCTTGGTGGTCAACCTCAGGCAGCATCCTAAGCGCTATGTGCATTTCTCCTTGTTTGGCAAGAAGAATAAGTAAGTGACCTTATCATATCTTTGAGATACGTATTAAATTAAATTTAGTCTAAATAATCCCTCTTCATGTTTCACGGCTTCCAGGATGACCCGGAAGCCGTTTGCTTTAAATACTTTAGGGATGTTTCACAGGACAGTGACCGTTTGTCAGCTGATATGGAGCAGATTCCATCTAAGTGTAAATAAATCAGTTGGTTATTAATTTGCAACTATGATTTTTTATTGCCGCTTTGTGGGAGGAATGTAAAGTGCCGAATATCCGATAGTTACGCTTCTTGTCTTAAAAATGTATAAAACATTAGATTTGGAAGTATCACTTTTTTTTCCGATATTTGCAGTCGCAATAATTAAAAAGATTAGTCGAAAGACAAGTAAACTTTGGTTTTTGTAGATGAAAGTAAGTCCTAATTCCTGTTGGGACAGTACTCTTGCGCTCATCCGCGAGAATGTCACCCAGCAACAGTATGATACATGGTTTAAGCCCATCGTCTTTGAGTCGTACAATCCCTCGACAAAGACGCTGCTGGTTCAGGTGCCCAGTCCTTTCGTATATGAGTACTTGGAGGAGAATTATGTAGACTTACTGAAGAAAGTCCTGGAGCGTACCTTCTGCAGAGGTATCCGCCTTACCTATCGTGTCGTAACAGACAAGGAGCATAAGCTCACGCAGGACATTGAGGCTGATCCTACGGATGCGGCTCCCATGCAGCCTAAGACACGTGCCAACGAAAGTCCTACTGTCCTTGACGCCGCAACTCCGCAGGATATTGACCCGCAATTGAATCCCCATCAGACTTTTTCTAATTATATCGAAGGTGAAAGCAACAAGCTGCCCCGTTCGGTGGGATTATCCATTGCGGAGCATCCACGTACCACCCAGTTCAATCCGATGTTCATCTTTGGTCCTTCGGGGTGTGGGAAAACTCACCTGATCAATGCCATTGGGGTGCGTTGCAAGCAGCTGTATCCCCAGTTGCGTGTGCTCTATATCAGTGCGCGACTGTTCCAGGTGCAGTATACGAGCGCGGTCTTGCACAATACGGTGAACGATTTCATCAACTTCTACCAGACGATTGACATGCTGATCGTGGATGATATCCAGGAATGGACATCTGCGGCAAAGACCCAGAACACCTTCTTTCATATCTTCGACCATCTTTTCCGGAATGGGAAGAGGATCATCCTTGCCAGTGACCGTCCTCCGGTTGACTTGCAGGGGATGAACGAACGGTTGCTTACCCGTTTCTCTTGTGGGTTGATCGCGGAGTTAGAGAAGCCTAATGTTCAGCTTTGCATCGATATTCTGAAGAATAAGATCCGTAGGGATGGACTGAAGATTCCGGATGATGTCATCCAGTATATTGCAGAGACTGCCAATGGCAGTGTGCGTGACTTGCAGGGCGTCATCAACAGTCTCTTGGCCTATTCTGTGGTGTATAACAGCAATATTGACATGCGATTGGCAGAGCGTGTGATCAAACGTGCCGTGAAGATCGACGACCGTCCGCTCACCATTGATGATATTCTCGATTCAGTTTGCACTCATTTTAGCGTGTCTGTGGCAGGTGTCAACAGCAAGAGCCGTAAGCATGAGTTGGTCGTTGCCCGTCAGGTATCCATGTACTTGGCTCAGAAATACACGAAGATGCCCGCAAGCCGCATCGGGAAATTAGTGGGCAATCGCGACCATTCGACGGTTATCCATAGTTGTTCCCAAGTGGAAACGAGGCTGAAAGTTGACCCTCGCTTTTCCGATGAGGTCTCGAGCATCGAGAATTCCTTTAAGTTGAAACACTCTTAGCACGTTCTCCACCCTGCACATTCCACATTGATCTTCTTGGGATACGAATCTCTTGAAGATCAGCTACTTAAACTAAAGGATGTCTCGCGATGTCCTTGCGAATTCCCGGCAATCATCAAGTCAAAAGCAATTGATTACCTTATCGCTGGCAGGAGATAACCTTTTGTAAGCTGAAAGGTAACCTTTTAGGAGGCAGGAGATGACCTTTCGCAAGCCGAAAGGTGACCTCGTGCTTCTTGATCGTATAACTGGTGTCTTTTTATCCTTCCCGATACTCTTTTGGAGTCATCCCCGCTAATTTCTTAAAGAACCGCGAGAAGTGTTGGGGGTATTGGAATCCGAGATGGTCGGCAACCTGCGTGATGCTCTTGCTTTGGTCGAGGAGCAACTGCTTGCTGAGCGCGAGGATGTGCTGTTGGATATAGAGCTGGGCGGTCATCCCCGTTTCCCTGCGGATGAGGTCGCCGAAGTAACCTGGTGAGAGGCAGGCTTTGTCGGCGAAATACCCCACCGAGGGCAGACCGTCTTGGAGGGCCTTGCCCTGCTCGAAGTAAGCCTTGATGTTTTGTTCGAAGGAGGACAGAATATCCGAGTTCTCCTTGTGGCGTGTGATGAATTGCCGGTCGTAGAAGCGTTGGCAGTAATCGAGGATGAGCTTGATGCGATCGGTGAGGATGGTCTGCGAATGCTTGTCAACGGGTTGCTCCATCTCGTAGCGGATGCTATTGAGCGTGTCGGTGAACATGGCGCGTTCCCGTTCGGAGAGGTGCAATGACTCGGCGGAATCGTAGTCGAAGAAATGGTATCCCATGATCGCTTTGCCTAACGGTGTACCGTAGAGAAGGTCGGGCGAGAAAAGCAGTCCAAGGGCATGTGACGTGCTGTGTTGTTGCTCTTCGGTCATGTCCACACGTACCACCTGCCCAGGTGCAAAGCTCACGATGGTGCCCTCTTGGTAGTCGTATTTCCGTCGACCGTAGTGCAAGGTGCACTGGATGCCGTTCTTCAGCCACAGGGCATAGACACCGTAGCGCAATGTGATGTGATTCGGGCGGCAAGCAGCGTTGGCGATGTCCACCACGGTCACCAAGGGATGGAAGGTCTCGAAGCCGTACATCTTATTGTAAGCATCGATGCTGTCGATGGGAGTAATCTGTTGATCAGTCATGGTTTGTCTTCTTTTATTTTACATTTGCAAAAATAAAGTTATTTTCTCAGGTTTGCAAGTTACCTCCACGATTTTCTGCAAACAAGGTTACAGACTCCGCAATTGGGGTAAGACCGCTACTTATACGGAAAGCTCCGGTTGGTGAAGGAACGCGAAACTTTCATTGAATATTTTATTCGTCATTGGAATAAAATGAGTACTTTTGCGCTGGAATTATCGAATAAAATTTAGATTGGAACAATGAAAAAGCAAATGATCAAATGGGTATCTGTCGCCCTGTTGTTGGTGGTAAGCACGGGCATGAGGGCACAGGTGAGTCTTGGTAACATTCTCAATACGGTATCAGAAGTCGCTAAAGGCACGTCCTCATCCAAATCTTCCTCTTCAGGTTCGTTGCTTTCCGGCCTTACCTCCGTCTTCTCCTCTTCAAAGACAGCTAAGGCCAAGGACCTTGTAGGGAACTGGAGCTATGAGGAGCCCGCTATCGTGTTCTCTTCTAATAACGTGCTGAAGAGCGCAGGAGGCAAGGTCGCCTCTGCTACGTTGGAGAAGCAACTCCAGTCGAAGTTGAGCAAGTATGGCATCTGCAAGGGTAAAATGAAGATGACATTTGATAACAAAGGCAACTTTACGCAGACCCTTGCAGGCAAGACTTTAAAGGGCACTTATACGTGCAGTGGCAAGAATGTCGTGCTCAAATATGGCGGGACCACCCAACAGATGATTGGAACCACCCAGGTAGATGGTGATGATCTCCTGATTGTCATGGATGCATCGAAGCTCCTTACCTATATGAAGACGCTTGGAGCCCTCTCCGGCAGCTCGTCGCTGAAGACAGTCACCTCTCTGCTTGGTAGCATGGATGGGATGCAATGTGGTTTAAGGCTCACCAAATGAACAAGCAATAAAATATTGAAATATACGTGAAAAGAGTTCCATGTTTGGAGAATTATGACTATTTTTGCATCTCACCATAAATTCATGAAAACATGTTAGAAAAAGATTTAAACTCAATTGTATCTAAATTTAATGTGAAAGGTACAGTAGCATCCGTGAAGCCATTAGGCAATGGACTCATCAATGATACCTTCAAAGTAACGACAGTGGAGGAGGATGCGCCAGACTACGTGCTGCAACGCATTAACAACGCTATCTTCACTGATGTCGATTTGTTGCAGCATAATATAGAGGCAGTGACCCGTCATATCCACAAGAAATTGGAAGAACAGCATGAGAAAGATATTGACAGGAAAGTCCTGCAGTTTGTTCCTACAGCCGAGGGTAAGACGTATTACAAGGATGATGCCGACCGTTATTGGCGTGTCTCCGTGTTCATTCCCGATTCCGTTACCTATGAGGCCGTCACTCCGAAATATGCTTATTACTGCGGGCTGACCTTCGGTAAGTTTGAGAGCATGTTAGTCGACCTTCCTGAGAAATTGGGTGAGACGATCCCCGACTTCCATAACATGGAACTGCGCATGCG
>CAJLYG010000231.1 GCA_905210845.1 uncultured Prevotella sp. | reverse complement strand
TAAAAATAAACTTTCGTTTCTTTTGTATTTCTCTCGATTTGCAGTATCTTTGCAAAGATGAAGTAACGGGATCAACAGAAGTTGAGGGTATGACTCCTCCCATCTCGTGTATCCACCCAAAACAAACAACAATGAGTAAAATCGCTTTGATCGGTGCAGGGAACCTTGCAACGAATATAGGAAAGGCACTTGTCCATGCAGGGCATGCGATCGTACAAGTCTATAGCCGGACGCTTGAGTCTGCTACACAATTAGCCCATGTCACAGGCGGGGATGCCATCACAGACCTGCGCCAACTTGTCAATGATGCTGACCTGTACCTAATTTCCGTCAAGGACAGCGCGCTCAGCACGCTACTGCCCGTCCTATGCAAGGGAAGGGAAGACCGTTTGTTTGTCCATACGGCTGGGAGCATACCGATGGACATCTTCCAACCCTACGCCCGGCATTATGGGGTGATCTATCCGATGCAAACTTTCTCAAAGCAGAAGGAAGTTAACTTCCGGGAGATCCCGTGTTTTATCGAAGGGAGCGATGAGTCCAGCCTGACTTTGATCAAGGCTTTATGCTCAACCCTTTCCGACCGGATCATCCCATTGGCAAGCGAAGACCGGAAATACCTCCATTTAGCAGCTGTCTTTGCCTGCAACTTCGTGAACCATTGCTATGCCTTGGCTGCTGACCTCGTCCAGTGCCATCATATCCCATTCGACGTGATGTTGCCATTGATTGACGAGACTGCGAGGAAAGTACATTCCTTATCGCCAGAAGAAGCCCAGCCGGGACCGGCGATCCGCTACGACAAGAACGTCATTCTTCGACAAGAAGCGTTGTTAGGGGAAGACCCTCTTGCCCAACAGATCTACTCCCTGATGAGTGAAAGCATCCACAAAAAGTGTAATCAATAACTTGTCACGATATGATCAACTACGACTTGAAAAAGATAAAGGCCATCATTTTTGATGTAGACGGGGTCCTCTCTCGTCAGACCATTCCCATGAATACAGAAGGCGAACCCTTGCGCACGGTCAATATCAAGGATGGATATGCCATCCAATTGGCACAGAAAATGGGCATGCGGATCGTTATCCTCACAGGTGGGAACACGAAAGCCGTGCGTGTCCGCTATGAGCATTTAGGCGTGGAAGACATCTATATGCAATGTTCGGTAAAGATCAAGACCTATGATGCGTTCTTGGAAAAATATGCTCTTACCGACGATGAGATTATCTATGTAGGCGACGACATTCCCGACTATGAGGTGATGAAACGATGTGGCTGCCCTTGTTGTCCTGCCGACGCTTGTCCCGAGATCAAGGAAATCTCTACTTATGTCAGTGACAAGAATGGGGGAGAGGGCTGTGGCCGTGACATCGTTGAGCAAGTCTTGAAGGTCCAAGGCAAATGGCTCAACGATGCCAAGGCTTTCGGCTGGTAGGTCAGTCCTTGTCCTTCAGCCATTGGCTCAGAAGGTTGACGTATTTCTTGGTCTGCTCTACGAACACCATGTGGCGGGCTCCGTCAAACAATTCCCATCGGGAATCAGGGATGCCATCGTACATGGTCTTTGCCACCAATGGCGTACAGAGATCGTTTGTTCCACTGATCACCAAGCAGGGAACGGTGATCTCCTTCAACCTGTCCGTATAGTCGAAGTCCTTTAAAGTTCCCATCGGCGTATATTCATTGGGTCCCCAACCGATCAGATAGGATTCCGCGCCCGCCTTCTTAGGGCGACGCAGGCATTCGGGACTGTCGGCAGTCACCTCTCCCGCACAATGCTGAAGCATGAAATGCTCATTGGCCAACTGGTATTCCTTGCTGGAATAGTCGTTCTTCGCCTCAGCCTCAGCGATTGCCCGTTGGTCTTCCGGCGACATGTAGGTGATCAGACGATGCTGCTCATGGCCCCAAAGCCAACTGGCAGACAACGTACTGGAAAGGATGGCAGAACGCACACCTTTTGCCTTTCCGTCAATCAGGTAGGCGATCAAGAGCATGCCGCCCCACGACTGTCCTAAGAGATGGCATTCGTCAATATGCAAATAGTCGCGCAAGGACCTGAGCTCTTCTCCCCAGGTCTCCAGCGTCCAGAGCTCAGGATGCCCCTCCACATACGACTGTCCGCATCCCAACTGGTCGTACATGATCACTTGATGTCCCGTGTCGGCAATGCTGTCGAGTACTTCAAAATAATTATGCGTACTGCCTGGACCTCCATGCAGCAACAATAAAGGAGCCTTTCCTTCTTGCCTTTCCCCTACGATACGATAATACGTTTGATAGCCCTTAAAGGGCATATAACCTTCTTCAATCTTTCTCATTTCTTTAGATTTAATGGTGCAAATATAATGGAAATCCTGCGACTGGCAAAAAGAAAACCACGATTTTATTTTGTATTTCCCCGGGCTTGGTGTACCTTTGCAGTCGATGCCCACGCCTGTTCATGCCATCAAGGCATTCCCAACGCACGAACAGCTTATCGAGGCATAAACCATAAAGCATACATAGAGATGATAAAGGACTATAAGATCATCCTGGCCAGCAATTCCCCCCGACGGAAAGAACTGTTGGCAGGACTTGACTTGGATTTTGAAGTGAAGGTAATCCCAGGTATCGAGGAAGCCTATCCCCATACACTGCCTGTGGACAAGATACCAGAATACATCGCTGCGGAGAAGGCTGCTGCCTACGCCATCCAAGGCAATGAACTGGTCATCACCGACGATACCGTGGTCATCCTTGAGAATACCGTCTTCGGGAAGCCCAAGGATGACGCTGAGGCTTGTGAGATGCTACGCGCTTTAAGGGGCAAGACCCACCATGTGGTAACTGGGGTTTGCCTGAAGACAAGCACCCAACAGCGCCTTTTCTCTGCCCGTACGGAAGTGACATTCAAGAATCTCACAGAGGAGGAGATCCAGTATTATGTGAAGACCTACCACCCCTTGGACAAGGCGGGAGCGTATGGTATCCAAGAATGGATCGGGTATGTTGGGGTGACAGGCATCAATGGCAGTTACTTCAATGTCATGGGACTTCCTGTCCAGAGAATATACGAGGAATTAAATAAATTGAAGTAAAGTGTAAAAATAATCTTCAATATTGTTTGGAAGTATTGAAAAAATGATTAACTTTGCACAAAGTTCATTGCGTGATGCAATCGACGAATCATAAGTAATTTTAATCTATATTTATCATTATCCAAGAGAGCTTATCGCGAGATTGGCTCTCTTTTTTTATTTCACATCAAGCACATCCCATTTCCATATCAAGCCCATCTCATTTCTCCAGATAGCTTACGGGCTAAGGGGACTCCTCCTTTTCCTATTCCCCCTTGATCCACTTGATGACCTCGTCAATGACCTTGCCGATGCCCTCGCTTGTCGTGCTGTCCGTTTCCTTTTCCACTTGCTTTTTGACCATCTTCCCAACGGTATTCGCCACTTGGTCAATGTCTTTATCTATCCTGGAATCGTCCTGACCTGTCGTGTCCACGGCAGCGGCTGTGCCATTCCCTTCGTCTTCACTTTCATCTTTCACGTCACCTTGGGCGTTCCCGAAAGGATTGTGGTCCTTCAAGTATTGGTCCACATCGTCCTTATTGACGGTGAACACCTTGCCTAAGAAGCCATAGGACACCGTGTGATCCCGTCCATTGATATGGATCGTCGTCTTTGAGAAGATCACGTCATTATGATATGTGAGCATCTCCTCAAGCATGGTATTGATCACATTTCCAGCAATCATCTTGCCAAACATGTTCATGCCCATCTCGAAGATATCATTGCTTTGGTGGGTCTGCTCATCAAAGATCTGGGTCAGTTCCTGACGGATGACCTCCTGGTGTTGCTCCTTGGTAGGGCAGGTGAATATCAAGATCAAAGCGATGAGCAGGGCAGAGAAGCCAATGGCCCATGCGATTCGCTTTCCCTTGCCCGACTGCTGCATGGGAGGGACGCTCCCTGTGGATGCCCCTGTTCCTGACACATCACGAGGTTGCCCTAACGCCTGTCCATCATTCGGGCTCTGAGACACAGTTGACTGGGGGTCGCCTTGCAACTGGGACGTGTCCGACGGTTGGTCGAACTGCTGGTGAGGATGATAAGGTGGCGGGGTAGGCGAGTCCTGACCGGGATAGAGCAAGCCCCTCAATTCGGCAACCTGCCATGCAGGTGTCCAGTTCTCCATGCCCTCTGTCCATACCAATGTGTCAGATGAGATTTTCTTATCCTTCAACTCATCCATCGTGAAAGGACCTTTTTGAACGTCATTTTCTATAATAAAATACTTCATATCTTTCTTATCTTTTTCTTTTTGATATATCAAACGATTATACCAACACAGTTGCCTTTCCCGGGTGCCCTCATCCCAAGACGACATCAAGGACCATCATCAGCACGAAGCCGGCTGCAAATCCAAGTGTAGAGAGGTTGCTGTGCTCTCCCTCCGATGCCTCTGGGATCAGTTCCTCTATGACCACATAGAGCATGGCACCAGCCGCAAAGCTCAACAGATAGGGCAGCACTGGCGTCATCACCGAGGCGAGGAGGACGACCAAGACCCCACCTATCGGCTCAACGGCACCACTGAGCGTCCCCATCCAGAACGATTTCAGCCTACTGGCTCCCGTTGCCCGCATGGGCATGGAGATAATGGCTCCTTCCGGAATGTTCTGGATAGCAATGCCCAACGACATGGCCATGGCACCTGCCGCCGATATCCACTCACCGCC
>CAJLYG010000230.1 GCA_905210845.1 uncultured Prevotella sp. | reverse complement strand
GATGCCGAAGTTGGCACTGGAAATCACCATGAAGAACTTCGTTGTTGAGCAACTGGTTAATGCGCTTGGCGAGTTTTAACCACACCTGGTCGTTCATGTCCTGTGACCCGATATTCACCAATTGTTCTCCTGATACATCGGCAATATCTAAGATTTGTGGGACGGCTTGGATCAGGGTCTGGACGCCGACTTGTCCTGCACTATAGGCTGAGTTAGTGGCAGACACGCTCACGCCAGCGATGGTTCCACCCGTGGCGATAATACGGATCTTTGGTTTGGCCATGGCCGAGGTGACAGACACGAACACGACCAGAAATAGCATTGTGAAGAATTTCTTTTCCATCATCAGAATATTAAAAATAAATGTTGAATCCTTTAATAGAACAGTACGACCACTAAGTAGGCGATGGCAATGGAGACGAGGGTCGTCACGAAGCCAGGCAATTGGAAGGAGTGGTTGATGACGTACTTGCCTACATGGGTGCTGCCTGTGCGGTCGAACTCAAGGGCTGCCACCTCCGTGGGATAGTTGGGCAGGAAGAAATAACCGTTGACGGCTGGGAACATGGCAACCAATAATAAAGGGTTGATGCCTAAGGCAATGCCCACAGGGTAGAGGGTAGTGACAGTGGCAGCCTGTGAGAATAGCATGATGCTCATCACGAACAGAGCAACGGCAAACAGGAACGGTGCCGTTGACACCATTCCGGAGAGGGCTTGGTTGATCATGTCTGCATTGCCCATATAGAAGGTAGAGCCCATCCATGCAATGCCAAAGATGGAGATGACTGCGTTCATGCCTGCAATGAAGATATTTCCCTTGGGCACCTTGGCGACACTGGTCTTGCCGACAATCAAGATCAGGATGGCGTCACTCATCATGACCATCTCGATGGTCTCACTCATGCTGACTCCTTCTGGACGTAGCGAAGGGATGAACCCAAACAGGATGACAAGGACGACGCCCAGCAGGAAAGCAAGGACGGAATACTTGGCATGAGGATCTTGGTTGTCTTCTGCCAACACGAGATTCTTGGCATCCTCTTCGGGATTGATCCTGCCGTCTTTCACGCGGCGCAGGTACCCCGGGTCGTCTTTTAGTTCCTTGCCGACATGGTTCTCAATGATCGCAGCCACGAGGATGGAGATTAGGCTGGCTGGGAGGCAGATGATCAGGATGGTCCCTAACTCAATGCCCTTCGCCCCTAATAGGTCGGTAGAGATCATCGCTGCCATGGCGGCAGAGACAGGACTGCTGGTGATGCCCAAGGAGGCAGCAATGACGGAAAGACTCATCGGACGCTCGGGACGGATCTTGTTCGCCTGGGCGATCTCACTGATAATCGGCAAAAGGGAGTAACTGGTATGGGCAGTGCCCGCGAACACACAGAAAGCAAAAGTACACAACGGACCGTAGAAGGTGATATGCTCTGGATGCTTCTTCAGGAACTTGGCGGTCAGGCCGACCAGGTAGTCCAGACCACCCGTGGCTTGCAAGGCTGCGGATGCCGTGATCACGGCAAGGATGATCAACATCACGTCGACAGGGGCCTTGCCGGGCTCAAGGCCAAAGCCATAAACAAGGACGAACGTGCCGAGCATTCCAAAGATACCTAAACCGATACCGCCTGTCCGGGCTCCTAAGAAAATACATCCCAAGACGATCAGCAGTTCTATGAATAATAATGTTGTTGCCATATATCAAAGACGTATAGATTGTTAGATTTATATTTTCGCCGCAAAGTTACGGCAAAAATCGCTACTCTCTTTTATAAATCCCTATTATTTTTTTGCAAATTCCGAAACTAACGCTTAGGGGATTCCTGTGGTTCTGTAACTGATAAATGAAAAAATATCCTGTTTTATTTTGCTTTTCTCCCGGTTTACACTACCTTTGCAAGGTTAAGATCGTACAGAAAGATGGTTACAAGAGGTAATTTAAGCCTTCCTCAGCTGGCCGAGCGATATCACATCCAGGATATCTTGGGGGCAAGTGTCGCCTATTTCTCTTCGGAGGAAGCAGGGGAGAACGACTTGCGTGCAGTCACCAACAGAATCAGTTGTTATGAACTTCAACTGATCCGTGAAGGGGTAGCACATATCTCTTTGAACGGCAATGAGATGGATATTCATCCTGGAGATCTGTTAGCATTGACGCCTTTCCAACCGGTCGACTGTGTTTTTCCCAAGGATGTGGTCTCCGAAGGATTGCTGATTGAGGGCGAGTTCTATGAGAGTTTGCTCTCTGTGGGGCGGGATTCTGACATCTCCATGCAGAATGTTCCCTTGAAGACAACCTTTGTCTATCATCTCAATGAGGATCAGGTGTCGGAGCTGAGCGGGATCTTCCAGCAGGTGCGCAAGGCGATCCATTATGTCCATGCGTATAAGATGGAGATGGTGCGCTCGTTAGTGCATGTTTGCTTGCTCTTCATCAGTGAGCTGCCCTACTACCGTCATTTGGTGACGCGCGACTTTCGGCATAAGGAAGACATCCTGAAGATCTTTATTTACCTGGCACATAATAACTTCCGCCGCGAGCGGCAGATCCAGTTTTATGCGGACAAGTTGAATATTACCACGACCTATTTGAGCAAGGTCGTGCGTGAGTTGACGGGGAATACGGTGAACAACTACCTGACGATGCTCGCTTATGAGGAGTCGTGTAATCTATTGAAGACCAGTGATATGACGCTTGGGGAGATTTCAGATGCGCTGAATTTCCACGACCAAAGTGCCTTTTCCAATTTCTTCAAGCTCCATTCAGGATGCTCCCCGAAAGAATACCGTAACCGATAAAGTGGCCTTCGATAACGTTCTGAATCAATCTTATTATCATATAGAGACATGAAACGATACCATTTATTTCTTTTGATCGCACTGCTCCTGCCTTTGCAGTTGATGGCAGTCGATCCAGTCGTGGAGCAACGCCTGAAGTCCCTTCCGGGCATCAGTGACGTACAGCCCCTTGAGAGTGATGTTTGTAACAATAAGTTCGTGATGTATATCACGCAACAGGTCGACCCTCATAACCCTGCTGCTGGCACATTCCGCCAGCGTGTGATCCTCAGTCATGTGGGATTCGACCGTCCCACCGTCCTTGTTACCGAAGGCTATTATGCCCACTATGCCCTGAGGCCTTCCTATCAGGATGAGGTAGCACGACTTCTCAATGCCAACACCATTACGGTAGAATACCGGTATTTTGCCAAATCCGTTCCAGAACCTTGCAACTGGGACTACCTGACGGTAGAGAACTCCTTGTACGACTTGCATCATGTCAACCATACCTTTCATGCGCTCTATCCGGGAAAGTGGGTTGCCACAGGGATCAGCAAAGGTGGGCAGACCACGATGTTCTATCGGGCTTTCTTTCCCAATGATGTGGATGTCAGCGTTCCCTATGTCGCCCCGTTGAACCGTAGCACGGAGGATGGGCGTCATCAACCCTTCTTGGAGGAAACGGTAGGCACAAAGGTTGAGCGGGACAGTGTCAAAGCCTTCCAGACCGAGGTGCTGAAGCGCAAACAGGTCTTATTGCCCCTGCTGACAGACTATTGCCAGAAGAAGGCATATTCCTTTCGCGCGCCGTTGGCCGATATCTTCGACTATATGGTCTTAGAGTATCCCTTTGCCCTTTGGCAATGGGGAACGCCAGTGAGCAAGATCCCATCGTTAGAGGCTCCTGACAGCGTCCTGTTCAAGCATTTGCTGGCGATCAGCGAACCGGGTTATTTCACACCGAACAACCCGAACACTCCTTTCTTCGTGCAGGCAGCACGGGAATTAGGCTATTATGGGTATGATATGGAGCCGTTCAGGCAGTGGATGAGCATCACTACTACCCATGACTATCTGCATCGCATCATGCTTGGACCGGAGTTCGCCCAGGTGAGGTTCGATGACACCTTATATCGGAAGACATTGGATTTCCTGAAACGACAAGACCCGAAGATGATCTATATCTATGGAGGGGATGATCCCTGGTCGGCCAGCGGTGTGGAAGGACTGTCCTTCCTGAAGAAGAAAAAGAATATAAAGGTCTATGTCTTGCCTAAGGGATCCCATCGGACACGCATCAACAGCTTCCCGGAGCCCCGCCGTTCCGAGATTATCCATCAGCTGAAGTCGTGGATGGGAGAGTAGCAAAGCCTTGCTTCCCTACCTGTCTGGCAAGGGCAGGCAAGTCGTTCCTATCCATTTCATCCATATTGACTGTGGAAAAAGAGGCGTTTAAGGGTCTTAGATCATAAATTTACTGAAAAAAAACGCCATTTTACTTAATTAATTTTCGGCGTTCGGCAGAAATATATACCTTTGCTGACGGAAAAAGGAATTATTAAAGTTAAAGATTAAGTTTTTGTTTATGTTAATTTTGATTAGATAGGTTTAGTTTGATAGGTTTCGTTAAAGATTAAGTTGAACAGGATTGACATTTAGTGAGAAAAAATACATTTTGAGTTAATTACTGTTTTTTAAGGGGATCGGCCTTGTGAAAGGGTGATTCCCTTTTTGTTTGGTGCTCCAGAATCCTATGATCCTATCTTCCATGCCTCGATACAAGTTTGATCCCGTGTAGGGTGAAATAATAGACGATTTGGGAATGAATGGTAGACGATTTATAATTGAATCATAAACGATTTATAATTGAATCATCATGCGTCCTAAATTGATTCTAAATTGAATGCAAATTCAATATTCGTGCGCGTACCTTATATCCGCGCGCGTATTAATAGAG
>CAJLYG010000229.1 GCA_905210845.1 uncultured Prevotella sp. | reverse complement strand
CACAAGAAGGAACAGGGCAAGCAAAATGAGGTATGTATGCGCGAGTTGGCATTCCTCAATGCAGGTATCAAGATTACCTTGAAAGATTTGCGCCCTGACGAGGAAGGTAAGACCAAGGAGCAGGTTTTCCACGCTAAGGATGGTTTGAAGGAATTCGTCCGTTACGTAGACCGTCACCGCACTCATCTCTTCGATGATGTTATCTATCTGAAGACAGAAAAGCAGGGTATTCCTATCGAGATTGCTGTGATGTACAACACAGATTACTCTGAGAATATCCACTCATACGTCAATAATATCAACACCATTGAGGGTGGTACCCACCTGACTGGTTTCCGTATGGCGTTGACCCGCACCTTGAAGGCTTACGCAGAAGCAGACCCAACCATCTCTAAGCAGATTGAGAAGGCAAAGGTAGAGATTGCACCAGAAGACTTCCGCGAGGGTCTTACTGCCGTTATCTCCATCAAGGTAGCTGAACCTCAGTTTGAGGGACAGACCAAGACCAAGCTCGGTAACAGCGAGGTACAAGGTGCCGTTCAGCAGGCTGTAAACGAGGCTTTGTCTGATTACCTGGAAGAACATCCAGACGAGGCAAAGCGAATCTGCGAAAAGGTTGTCCTGGCTGCTACGGCCCGCATAGCTGCCCGCAAGGCACGTGAGAGTGTACAGCGCAAGAACTTCATGACAGGTGGTGGTCTTCCTGGTAAACTTGCCGATTGTTCAATGAAGGATCCTAAAGAATGCGAGATCTTCCTCGTCGAGGGTGATTCCGCCGGTGGCTCTGCCAAGCAGGGGCGCGACCGCTACACGCAAGCGATCCTTCCGCTCCGCGGTAAGATCCTGAATGTCGAGAAAGTACCATGGCATCGTGTCTTCGAAGCTGAGTCAGTGATGAACATCATCCAGAGCATTGGCGTCCGTTTCGGGGTGGATGGAGAAGGTGACAAGGAGGCAAACATCGACAAACTGCGGTATGACAAGATCATTATCATGACCGATGCTGATGTCGATGGCTCCCATATCGACACCTTGATCATGACATTGTTCTATCGCTTTATGCCAAAGGTCATCCAGGAAGGTCATCTATATATTGCCATGGCTCCCCTGTATCGATGCACTTACAAGAAGGTATCGGAATACTGCTACACAGAACAGCAACGCCAAGCGTTCATCGACAAGTACGTCCAAGGCAACGATGACGATAAGGCTTTGCATACCCAACGCTACAAAGGATTGGGCGAGATGAACCCGGAACAGTTGTGGGAAACCACCATGGACCCTAAGAACAGGATGCTGAAACAGGTCACGATCGAGAACGCAGCAGAAGCTGATGAGGTGTTCTCCATGCTGATGGGCGATGACGTTGAGCCCCGACGGGAGTTCATCGAGCAGAATGCTACTTACGCAAATATCGACGCATAAAACAAAACGAATGATAGTGAGCGGACTGTTTCCCAGTCCGCTCTTTTTCATGCAACGACTCATGAGGCATACATTGTTGCTACTCTTCATTCTATTGAACCTTGTCCACAGCGCATGCGGACAAGGGAGATACAGCCATTGGATATCCTATCCGACGGTAGACAGCACCTCGCAGATATGGTTCAGGCACACATACGTCACGCAGACAGCACCGGAACAGGCAACGATAACCCTTATCTCCACTGGGCATTTTGAGCTGTTTGTCAACGAAAGAAACGTGAGCAACGACGTGATGGTCCCGTATCGCCCTACCCTGTCCGATCAACCTGTCGCCATCACCTATGATGTCAGTCGCTTCCTCCGCCCAGACAGCAATACCATCGCGGTCTGGTATGCTCCTGCGTACCCTCATCTCAACGAACGGCAGATCTCTCTCTCCTATTATGGGAAGATGGAAGACGGGCAGCCGTTCTGCCATGTTTCGGACGGTGACTGGCTCTGCCACTGGGCAAACAGGTCACTGCTACCCGGGAATAACGAACGGCAGGATGGCCAAGGCTACTCCCTAAGATGGAATTCCAACGAGATCGACCCGGCCTGCTGGCTATCTGCCAAGGAGCAGCAAGGGGACGACCGGGAGGAGATCCTGCGCTTTTCGTCCTTCTATACGGCAGAAAAAGTAAGCAAGATCCTGCAAGGCCTTCCTATCCCAGCAGGTCAAGACAGCGTCTATTATAACTTCCCTGCCACTACACAGGGGTGGATACGCGTGACGATACGTAACGCAAAGTCCGGGGAACGGATCTATATTGGAGGACTGGAATACATCTGTAACGGGAAAATGGACGAACAGGCATACCGGAAGTTTACCATGGCCTCTAACCAACAGGTCCTCATTTGCGGTGACCGACACTTCCGAAAAAGTCAGATACAGAAGGTGGAAGCCTTAGAGATTGCCCCCTATTTCCACAACAGTTATCTCTACTAAGGTCCATATTTTTCGGAGAACACGACAAACTTTCCGATTGAAATCCCTATCTTTGCAGCAAGGATAGGCAAAGAAAGCAAAATATGACTCATTCCCCACTGAGCAAAATCACCATAGAGACTGCCAAGAAAGTATATAAGGGCAGCTATATCGACGATGAGATCATCCTTTTTGATGAATTCGCCGATGTTCCTCTGCCGAGCGAGCCCCGGCGGATGGGATGCTTGCTCCTTGCTCTCTGCCTCAAGGGAAAAGCCCAATATACCGTGGATACGGAAATCCATCAGGTAGAAAGTGGGGATATCATCATTATCAGCGAGGGTCAAGTCGTGGACAATTACATGCTCAGCCGAGATTGCAGTGGGATCGCCTTAATGGTTTCCTACGATTTCTTCAACGAGGCTTTCCAAGGTGTTAGCGAGCTGTCTGCTTTGTTCTTGTTTGCCAGGACCCATCCTGTATGCCCGCTCCTTCCAAAAGAAGTGGACACCTTCACGGCTTATTTCAAGATTATCAAGGAAAAAGCAGACAACAAAGAACATCATTTCCGAATAGAACTGGCAAGGACGCTGTTCAAGGCGATGATATACGACCTCAGCAATGGCATCTACAGGTTCCAGCAAATGAAAGGGAAGAATTGTAGCCGGGCGGAATCTATCTTCCGCGACTTTATCCGACTCGTTGAGCAGAACTTCAAGGAGGAGCGCCGTGTCGGGTGGTATGCCCAGCAATTATGCATCACCCCGAAGTACCTTTCGGAATCGATCAAGCAAATGAGCCACCGTACTCCCAACGAATGGATCGATAATTACGTACTCATGGAAATACGGGTACTCCTCAAGAACACGACCAAGAGCATCAAGGAGATTACCATGGAAATGAACTTCCCCACACAAAGTTTCTTAGGGAAGTTCTTCAAGGAACACATGGGAATGTCCCCATCTGATTACAGAAGGTCCTGACAATCCCTTTCAAAGGATGTCTTGCTTCAAGATATCGTCTGCCACTTCACAAAGCTCACGGTACCAGTCTTCCCCGAAACGACGGATCAAAGGGTCCTTCAGGAAACGATAAAGGGGTAGGTTGAGTTGCTGTCCCTTAGCAACAGCAGCCTGACAGATGGACCAACGATGGTAGTTGAGTCCCACAAGTCCTCCTCCGAACTGTTTCTCACGCACAGGATAGAGCGCACAAGAGATGGGTTTGCAGAAACGGGAACGATGGTTTCGATAGGCTCTCTCTAAGGTACACCAACAGCAATCGTTCTCATGACAGGTAAAGACACAGTCTCTGCCCTGCACGATACTAGTCACTAACTCACCTTCAGGATCCGTGTACGCCACGCCCTGTTGATCGATGACAGCCTGTGCGCTTGCCGACAGCTCACTCCAAACAGCATCCAAAGAGTCTTCAATTTCTGCGATTTCATCGAGAGTAACCGGTGCTCCGGCATCTCCCTCCACGCAACAAGCACCATGGCAGGCATCAAGGTCACAACAGAATTTCACTGTAAGAAGGTCGGCAGACACCAAGACATTACCTACCTGGAAAATAGGAAGAATACGTTTTTCCATTGGAAGAAAGGATCTAAACGAGCAGACCGTCACCAGACGATAGGAGTCATTCCATGCTGCTTGAGATAGTCGTTGCAACGGGAGAAATGATGATTGCCAAACCACCCGCCACGGTTGGCTGATAAAGGAGATGGATGAACGGACTGCAGGATGAGATGCTTGTTGGGATCAATCAGATAAGCCTTAGAACGGGCATATCCTCCCCACAGGATAAAGACGAGATGCTCCCGGTCGGCATTCAACGCCCTGATGGCAGCATCCGTAAACTCCTCCCATCCCTTCCGTTGATGGCTGGCAGCCTGATGAGCTCGCACGGTCAAAGTGGCATTGAGGAGCAATACACCTTGCCGGGCCCAACGTGTCAGATCACCAGACGACGGCATCGGGGTGCCTAAGTCCATCTCTATTTCCTTGAAGATATTCACCAGAGAAGGCGGGAAAGGCACGCCATCGTTCACAGAAAAGCTTAGTCCATTGGCCTGGCCCAGCTCATGATAGGGGTCCTGGCCGATGATCACGACCTTCACCTGGTCGAAAGGGCAAAGATTGAAGGCGTTGAAAATCAGCTTCCCAGGAGGGAAGCACTGATAATGCAAGTACTCCTCGCGCACAAACTGTGTCAGGTTGATGAAGTACTGCTTGTCAAACTCCGCCCCGATATGCTGTTTCCAACTGTCTTCAATCTTTACATCCATCCCAGAGGGTATTACTTGTTATCAGAAATCAAGTTCTCACCTGTCATGTCCGAAGGCTGCTCCAAGCCCATGATATGGAGGATAGAGGGAGCCACGTCGGCAAGACGACCGTCC
>CAJLYG010000228.1 GCA_905210845.1 uncultured Prevotella sp. | reverse complement strand
CCGGCTTGGCGGGCAGCTTCTATCTCGGCATCGTACTTCGCGTCGACATTTGCCATCTCAGCGTCCTGCAGGGCAGATACCGCGCCGCCAAAGAGTTGCTGGTAACGGTCGAACTCTTCCTTCCAGTGGTCGAACTTGATCTGCTTGACCCTCTTCTCATATTCTTCATGGGAGATGATTCCTTGGGCAAGGGCGGCTCTCAGTTGCGCCAGTTGCTGCTGATACTCGCTTTGCCGCTCAACGCCAAGCTGTGCCCGCTGCTGCTTGCGCTTTTCCGCATATTCATTCTCTTTGTTGCTGACAGCCTGCTCGTACTGCTCATGCGTAAGCAATCCCTTGTCATAATCTTCTTTGATGGCTTCAAGATCCCGTGCCTGCTGCTCGGAATCAGAGACCAGTCCGTATTTCTCTCGCGCCTGCAGCTGTTCCTGTGCTTTTTGGTCGGCATACTTCTTGATGATATTAGCCTTTGCCTGCTCGTAGGCTGCGGTCACAGCCGAGCTATCCTCTCCGAATGCTTTTGCGCGTTCGAGGGCTGTCTTATAGTAAGCGTCGAGAATGGAGATCTCTGCCTGTTGCTGTTGTTGCAAGGTGAGCTGCTGTTCGGTCTTTCCTGATTCAGTGATTTTATCCAGAGCCTGGTAATAGGACTCTTCCATGGCAAGTCTTGCTGCATCAGAGTTCTTCTGCGCGGTCTCGACGTATCCATGGTAGCGTTGCTGAAGCTCCTTTTTCTTGCTCTGGTCCTTAAAGGAGAGCTTCTCTGAGTCGTCATAGTAGGTTCGCTCCATGGAGAGGATTGTGCTGGCGTTGAGCATCTCGAGATTATCTATCTCCGTATCATACTGCTCTTGCGTCATCTGCCTGCCGGCAAGTGCTTCCTTAAGCTGCTGCAGGCGTTTCTCGTAAAATCCCTGCCACTGCTTGAGTGACGCGGCGCGGGCATCGTCATATTTCTTTGCCAGCACGTCATCAGGGTTAGTGGAATTCCCACTGGCATAGGTAGATCTTCCGCCATAGCCACCCCCATGTGGTTCCTCTGCCTTGGGCTTAGGTGTTTCCTGCAAATCCTGCCGCTGTATGTCCTTGCCGTATAGCTTTGTGATAACCCTCTCTTGCTCATCAAGCTTAGCAATGGCTTTGTTTAAGTTTGCGACGGCACCTTTGTAAGAAGAGAGAGTCGTATTCTCGCCCATTTGCATGGCTTTTGCCTCGCGGCCCCCGATCATGGAGTTGGCTTTTGTGTTTGAGTCATATAGTTTTCTTGCGTCGGAAAGCTCTTTCTCAGCCTGGTTCTTTTCAATGGACAGCTGAGCCCTTTGCTTTCCAATTTCCACAAGTTTGTCTTTCGCGCCCATTACCTCGTAAAGACGTACAAGCGACCTTATGTACTCGTCAAGTCTCTGTTTGTTGCCGACATAGGCGTTCCTTGTCTTGTCAAGGTGTGCGTTATATTCTGGGATGATTGCGTTGAGCCTTTTTGCGGCAGCCTCCCGCTCCCGCATTGACAGGTTCTCATTATTCATGGCATCCACAAGGCTGTTGACCAGCCGTTTTTGCTCAACGGCTTTCTTCGCGGCATCGATTTGGATGGAGTTTAAGTACCGCTGCGCCTGTGAGATTTGGGTGGTGCGCTTATACCATGTGTATACTGCAGCTCCAAGGGCAACCACGGCAGTTGCCGCAAGGTAGATAAGGTTTGTCTTCATCGTGGTATTGAGCCCGGCCCATTCTGCCTTGGCCTTAGTCAGCCTGCCGGTAAGGAGATAAAAGCCAGACTGCAGGACAATCAGCAATCCTTTTGTAGTTGTAGTAACCTGGTTCCATAAGGCGTGAGCAGCAGCTGAAGCCTTAGTTGCCACAATGTTGCCAGTAAGAACACCCGTATTTTTTAGTGTTGCCAATGTCAATCCTGCCATGGCTACTACTAAAGCTGCTACGACCTCACGATGTTTTACCACCCACCTAATAAGTTCTATTTCTGTAACTTGTATTTTCGTAAAAGTCTCTTCATATTGCTCACTCAGGGGCAACAGCTCTTCGCCAAGAGCCCTTTGGGCATTCTGGACTTTTACCGCAGCCTGTGCCGAACGGTCAGATGCCGAGACATAGGCATCTCCGGCAACCTTAAGCTGTTCCTCTACGATGGCTGACACGGCAGAAGCCATGTCACCGGTCTGTGCCATTTTTTCCCTGAGTTGTGATGACGATATTCCCAAGTTGTCAAGAATCTGAGGACTTTTACGTCCGAGACCAGTTATTATGGAATTGGTAAGGTAATCGACAGACTGCCCGGTCTGCTGTGCCTTCAGTTGTGCGAACTGGAGATACTTGCCAAGGTTCTCGACGGGAATGCGGAAGTCATTGGCTTGCACGGCAGCTTTCATAAGATCGATATCATTGACAGTTCCTTTGGTTGCCTTCCGTAAGTCGTCAAGCAGATTGGGGTTGTTCAGGTTCTTGAAGGCGCGTGTTATACCGTCAGCCTCACGAGCCATTTCAATGCCTCTCTCAGCAGCTTCCACGATATTGTCTTTGATTTTTCTTAAAGCCTCTCCGAATTTTTCTGCCATTTTGGTCAGTACATTGCCCATCATAACACCTTGTGTGGCATCACTGGACAGAACTTCGCCAAGGCCTTTTGCGTCCTGCCGGAGTTTAGACATCCTTCCAGTTACTTCAGACAGCCTCTGCTCCAGTTTGGCATATTCCTTGGGGTTGGTTGCCTTTGAAGTATCCTCAAGGTTCCGGCGCAAATCCTTAGCTTCCTTCTTAAGCTGTTTCATGGTCAGCTGGTTGATATCAAGTTTATTTGTCAGGTCGCCAATTTTGCTTGTAAGATCACGGATTTGCTTGTCGGTTTCTTTATAGGCATCCTTCAGCTTTCCATAAGCCTTTGAGTTTTTCTCTCCCCGGGCTTCCATTTCTATCATCTGCTTCAGTCGTGCCTTGTTCTCTGCTCGCAGACTTGCGGAAGCTTTTTCTAATTTGTGGATTTCCTGCTGAGCCTTACTGGACTCAACGTCAACGATGTACTGGATTTCGTCCTGTGATATATGCTTGTTGCTTGACATAAAAAATGCGTGTTGCTATATTACGATTACAAATATAGCGACACGCAGCTAAATGGAAAAGGACACCAATGTACCTTTTAATGCTTCATTATCAAGTTATAAAGCGGTAAGCCTATAATCGGAGTGAAGAATGTGCACAGGAAAAGAAACACCACCCAGTTTACCGGGTTTCTTCCTACATCCAAGAATATTAGTAATATTATAGATATTACTGCCGAAATTCCTTGTATCAATTCTATCAGTCCCATAATAACGATTCTTTGTTTCTGCAAATTTAAGATATTAATTCGTACCATGCAAACAAATTCACATGTATTTTCTTAGAATCCTCTCAGTCTGTCATTCGTCCGGCTGATTTTCTCAAGTGCCGATTTTACGCTGTCCGTATTGATATTCACGAAATACTCCTGGTCGAAAACAAACTCCAAGAGAGTGCCGTTCTCATCATGTTTCAGAATGAAATCGCCCAGCGTGATTATGTCAAGGCCAATGAGGAAATCGATGCTCGCAGGAAGCTGGGCAACTATAGGGTTGGCGATGGTATACCAGTCTGCGTTTCCTGGGAAGGAAAGAGCGAGGGCCAGCCGGACACCGACCTTACCGCCGACACCAGTTGTGAATCCACCACCACGTTTTTCCAAATTAAGGCAGTCGGCCATGTTAGGACTGACTGCGGAACGTGTCGCCCCAGTATTCCAAACGGCATTCACAACGGCTGACGCTCCGCTCTCATGGTTAGAAAGCCGGAGGGGACTGACAAAGTATTTGCTGCCTCGTGGAATAAGGAACTTGATTCGGTCTTGCTGTCTTGTTAAATCTATATCCATACTATTTCGGGTTTAATGAGTTCTCAAGCATTTTTCTGATGCCTTGGCGCACTTCGTTGGTGAAGCCTGAGCGAAGCTCCGGGAAGGTCTCGTGGTAGAGCACGCCCCACACCACGCGGTTGTAAAGGGCGAGGTTCCTGCGCTTGAACTTTGCGATGCGGTCGTTCCTTGTGCGGTACTGCATGTCGAGGAAGCGAAGGTAGGGCAGGATCCGGACAAACACCTTTTGGGATGTCTGTGTCTCCTCGCTCTCGAACTGGTGTGCCGAGATGACGGTCATCAGCCTGCCGGTGCGCTCCTGGAGGTTGTTGCGCACTACCTCCTCCTGCGTGTTGTAAATGCGCATGATTCCTTCCTTGAGGGTCTGGTGCACGAACTGCTTCTTGATCATTTCATCTGTTACCATAATCGTATGTATTTTATTGAATCCTATTGCAAAGTTAGCAGGGTAGGGGAATGTGAAAAAGGACACTGCGCCTCACGGCGAAGCGTCCTGATATTTGAGTTTGGCAAAAAAATATCCATTTTATTTCTCGCGGAACATCCACTTGAACTGCAAGCCTTGCGAGGACGGGCTGTTGCAGAACTCGTACCCGGCATCGCGGAGGGCATGGAATACCTGCATGCTGTCGACCTCAGCCGACGGGTCGATCTGCTTGATGGCGGCAACCACCTCGTCAGTGGAGAACCAATGGGTGGTCTCCGATATGTTCCTGGCAGGCTTGTAGGTGGCGCTGAGGGCTGCGACGTAGACGCTGATATCGGTCACGCGCCCCTCTTCTTTCTGTTGATTTTCATTGTTCTTTGTCATGATTGCTTGTTATTAAAGAGTTTTTAATTGTCGTAAGGTCTCGGATGCCAAAAAGTTAGTACAAAAATCATAAGTAGAAAAACCAT
>CAJLYG010000227.1 GCA_905210845.1 uncultured Prevotella sp. | reverse complement strand
CCCTAACATGATCGCCTTGTTGTTCATATGTGCATAACTGAAAGCGTAGCGTATGTTCTCTGATCCTCCATTGATGTTGATGTTGTGGTTGAACGTATGCCCTGTGCGCCCGAAGGTGATGTCCTGCCAGTCGTTTGGTTCTACGTTGTCATAGAGATCAATGTCCTGGTAGTTGCCGAAATACTGTGTGTAGGAGTCGAGGTCGTCGTGCATCATGGCCAGTTCGTATTGCCATTTGGCATAGTCCTTTGGACTGATGACATCGAGCTTCTTGGCAATCTTCGACCAACTGTAATAAGCGTTGTAGCTGACGGTTACCTTGCCAGCCTTGCCACTCTTCGTGGTTACCATGATAACGCCGTTGGCACCACGACTACCATAGATGGCGGTAGAGGAAGCATCCTTCAGAACGGTGATGTCCTCAATGTCCGTTGCCGGGATGTCGCTGATGCTCTCCACGGGGAACCCGTCGACGATAAACAAAGGGTCATTGCTCTGTGTGATGGACCCACCGCCACGCACCCTGATCTTCATGGTAGCATCTGGCGAGCCTTCTGTCGTGGTGATCTGCACGCCCGCCATCTTACCTGTCAGGGCTTCGGTGGCATTGGCCACGGGGACAGCTGCCAAGGCCTCGCTGTTCACGGTTGCAACGGACCCAGTCAAGTCCTTGCGCTTCACGCTGCCGTAACCGATCACGACCACCTCGTTCAGACTGGTGTTCTCATCTATGAGCTTTACGTTCACCGTGCTCTTTCCATCGACGTTGATCACCTGTGTTTTCATGCCGACGAATGAAATCACGATTTTGTTGCTCTTGCCTTTTAACTTCAAGGAAAAGTTTCCGTCCAAATCGGTTATCACCCCATTGCCGCTGGCACCCTGCTCCATGACAGTAGCACCGATAATGGGTTCGCCTGTATTGTCCGTAACATTACCTTTGACAGTCTGCGCTGAGAGGCTTCCTACCATGAGGAAGAAGATTCCTATAAGCGCCATTCGAATGTTGTTCAAATAACTAGACATACATTTTTATTTTATTAGATTAGTAAAATTCACTGATGCAAATGTAATAAAAGTAGCGTAAAGTAGGTATAGATAAATTGACAAATATATATGAAAAATTATCAAATGACTGATAGATAGCTATTTGCGCAGGTCAAGCAAGATGGTATTATTGCATAAAAAAGCGGACCCATGGCGGATCCGCTTTGATAAAATAAGGGGTGAGAGCACTTATTTGTTGAAGTACTTCTTTCCTTTCTTAATCACGATTCCCTTATAGCTCTTGTCTACGCGCTGCCCTGCAAGGTTGTAGACCGGCGCATTCTCATCGGAGACAGAATTTTCAATCACGTGGTTGATACCAGTTGTTCCTTTCTCATTATATTCATACAGATAGACAAGGTCTGTACCTGTTTTGGCTTCATTGTACAAACCGATAGAGGTATATATACCATCACCGAATTGTGCATAATATCCATCTGAATATGAAATCTTATAGGTGCCATCACTTTGAGCCTCGAAAGTCCAAGCGTCAGTGGCACCTTCCTTTACGCTGAAAGTATGGTATGTGCCGTCATGGTACAGATATCTATTGCTTGGATCTTGAATCGTGTATCCCGTTCCTGATGTCTTGATCGTGAAAGCGTCATTGTAATTGCTCTGAACTTTGATCTCATCAGTCTTGGATTCAATCTTTTTCGTTTGTAAGTATCCATATTTGCTTGTCGCAGAAAGCGGCATTGCATAATATGTACTATCAACTCGTTGTGCAACCAGCAAGTATTGATTGCCACTTGTTATCTTAGTAGCCTTTGTATAGATATTGTAATGGAACACAGTGATCTTGCAGGTAGCGGTTCCAGCTAAGTATTTGTCGTTTTCCTGGGATGTCGCCGTGATTGTTGCCGTACCTTCCTCACCTCCTAAGCTGATGGTTCCGCTTGCGTCGACTGTTGCCACGTTTTCTTTATCTGAACTGAATGAAACCTCTGCTGTTGTTTCTTTGCTGAATGCAGGAGACGTGAAGTTTGTCCCTTTCTCCACACTTACGGAAGTCTTGTCCCAGGATAAACCAGCCCCAGCTTTGGTAGATACAGTCCCGCTGGTCGTAATTGTTGCCTCATCAATATCAAACTGACCGGTTTTACCAGTTTCTGTTCCATAAGTAGCAGCCTCTCCAACTGTAAATGTAACCTCTGTTGTTGCTTCTCCTTCCCACGTTACAGTCCATTTGTCCTTGTCAACCGTGCAGGAACCTGCCGATGCTTGTATGTCAGTGAGACGCTTCTGTCCTGCTGCAGAGATGTTGAATACGATCTTTGTCATCGATGTCCCAGTAGCGGCAACGGTCAATGTTCCTTTTGCATAGATTCTTAGATCCTTAGCTTTCGAGTTCTGTGTCGGTTTTGTTTTTCCTGTAGACTGCTTTGCGGTGAAAGTAAAGGGACTCACTTCCAAGGTAAATCCGTCATCTGTTGCTGTGATAGCATTCTTGGTAAAGTCTATATTCGTGTCCGAAGCATAGAGATTTCCAAAAACTACTGATAAGATTGTAATTAGCGTTAAGCGTAAAAATTTATTCATAAGCTTTTGAATTTAATTAATTATTAAAGTTTGGTGTTAATGTCTCATGCTGCAAAAATAGACAAATTATGGGAGAGCCCCAAGAGTTAGATGCATAATTTACTATTAAAGAATGATGAAAATTCAGGTTCTATTCATTTCTTGGTCAAATGGCAGGAACAATCACTTGAGTGGCTGCCAATCAGGTCCCCGTTTGCAAGGAGAAATGGGGTAGATGCAAGAGATGGTCTTTTACGTGCCAGGTGGTGACCTTTTACGCGCCGAAAGATGACCTAATGCAAGGTGGGAGATGACCTATTGAGCTGCGAAAGACCACCTCTTTGAAAATACCAAAGGACTTGTTTACGTTAAAAAATAAAAAAGCGAAAGGGACTAAGGTCTATTTCCATTCAATTCCTACCTTTTGGTAACCAAATAACAAGGGGGAAACCTCTTGTGGGAATGGATAAATCTTCGTACCTTTGTGGCGTCACAACAGGGGAATAATCCTTGTGAGGCGATCAAATAGTATTAATAATTAAAAGAAAACGAGAGATGAACATTCAGAAAGATTTCCTTCGGAATCATGATTTAGGACTCTTGGTCCTCCGCGTAGCCTTAGGTGGGCTCATGCTTTTTCATGGTATACATAAGTTGATTTACGGTGTCGGCTTCATTGGTGGCATGCTTTCCTCCATGGGCTTGCCTTCTTTTATCGCATACGGTTGCTTGTTGGGTGAGGTAGTGGCAGCCATCATGCTCGTCATCGGTCTCTGGACGCGGGCAGCTGCCTTGGTGTTTGCAGGCAATATGGCCGTGGCGATCCTGATGGCACACCTCGGTACCTTCTTTGCCGTTGACCCAACGACAGGCGGATGGACGGTCGAATTGCCGATGCTTTACCTCTTGGGAGCCGTTTCTCTCTTCTTTACTGGTGGAGGGAAATATGCGCTGACCAAGAACAGCGTGGCGGATTAAGTGGAGAGGGCGCATTTTCGGATGCGCCCTCTGTGCTTCATAGCATGTCCCGTAGGATCCTGAACCATGATCTTTTACCTTGGGGAGAGTATATCTTTTGAAGATTGGGAGAGCGGGAGGTGCTGTTGCTCCATTTCCAAGGATGCCCAAATGAAGGGTCCTACTCCCTTCGCGTCGTTGTCGCGGATCGGTTCGCTAATGTAATATTCGAAGCTTCCGTCTCTCCGATAGTTGACCTTATTGGCAGGTACATACGGTCCGGGACCGGGACCCAGCCCTGAAACGGCGCAACAATGTGTCAGAGAGATCGTCTTGTCAGGGTTCACGCGAATAAAATGTCTCAGGATTCCTTGGTAAGCCTTGATGCCTGCCTCTTGATATTCCTTGCTGAGATACCCTAATCTATATCCTTTGAGCAATACGTAAGCGAACATCGATGATGCGGTGGATTCCAAATAGTTACGTGGATCCTTGACGTCTAACACGTCATACCATACGCCACTTTCCGGATCTTGGTATTTGACAACTGATCTCATGACCCTGTTGAGCATGTCGATCAGTTGCGACCGACCCGCTTGTTCCTTGGGTAGGGCATCCAAGATCTCGATGATCGCCATGGCAAACCATCCTTGTGCCCTTGCCCATGTATGCTGGCTGAGACCGGTTTCTTTGTTCGCCCAAAACTGGGTGTGGGTCTCATCCCAAGCATGTTTCCATAATTGCGTGGCAGGATCGTAAGTGCGCTGGTCGGTCTTGGTGATCTGCATCAGTGCATCCTCCTCATATTTCCGGGCTTTTCTTTCCCCCTTGAGGGTGGGAGCTGCCATGACGTAGAATGGCAACCCCATGTAGATGCCGTCCAACCATACCTGGTTGGCGTAGATTGCCTTATGCCACCATACTCCCTCGCGGGTACGCGGTTGGTGTTCCAACTGCCGGAACAAGGTCTTCAACGCCTTTACTTGGTTGGCGGCAGGAAAGAGTTGGTTCATGCGGAAGAGAAACCTTGCCGTTCGCACGTTATCCAGATTGAAGTCATGGTAGGCATATCCAGTGACATTTCCTTTCTCGTCAATCATCTTGGCAGGATATTCCTTCAGGTAGTTGATAACCTTCTCGTCCTTGTATCGCAGGTAAGTGTCTAACATGGCTTCCATTTCGATGCCCATGACATAGCTCCATTTCGGCTTTTGGGAGAAGTCGAGCACAGCGTCACTTCCCTGCCCTTCGGCGAGAAGCCGTGCTGCGCGAGCG
>CAJLYG010000226.1 GCA_905210845.1 uncultured Prevotella sp. | reverse complement strand
ACAAAAGAAACGAAAGTTTATTTTTATTTCCGAGATGCAGCGTATCTTCAAGGTGCTAGCCTTAAAGATACTGCAAACCGGGAGAATACAAAATATAAGTCCAAGACTTTATTCTTAAGTCCAAGGAGAATGGGGATCTTTGTCCCATTTTTTTCGTGTTACCTTTCGACAATAGAAGGAAAATGATTATCTTTGTCCCTTGTAATCAAATGAATGACATGAAAAAAAACTTCTTATGCAATTTGTTGCTGGTCTTTTTCCTGCTTGCCTGCAATGTGATGGATGCAATGGCAGCGGCTGCGACCAGTAAACGGGAATTCCGTGGGGCCTGGATTCAGGCAGTGAATGGTCAGTTTCAGGGCATGACCCCGGCTGCCATGCAACAGACGCTTAGCTATCAGTTAGATGAACTACAGAAAGATGGCGTGAATGCCATCATCTTTCAGGTGCGCCCTGAGTGTGATGCCTTATATGCCAGTAGCTATGAACCCTGGAGCCGTTTCCTGACCGGCATCCAAGGGCAAGCCCCTTCCCCGTATTGGGATCCTTTGGCATGGATGGTTCAGCAATGCCATAAACGGGGAATGGAGATCCATGCTTGGATCAATCCTTATCGTGCCAAGACAAAGGGCACGACAGTATTGGCCAAGAATCATATCGCGATTACCCATCCCGAACGGGTGTTCTCTTATGATGGACAGTTTATCCTAAATCCTGCCATTCCTGCCAATAGGGAGTATATCTGCAAGGTCGTAGATGATCTCCTGCGCCGTTACGATGTGGACGGATTGCATATCGATGATTATTTCTATCCTTATCCCGTTGCTGGCGAACAGATCCCAGATGACAAGGAATTTGCTTTATATAAGAACGGAATACAGGACAGGGGAGATTGGCGTAGATATAACGTCAGCATGTTTGTCAAACAGTTGCACGATTCGATCAAGGCCACCAAGCCATGGGTGAAATTTGGCATTTCTCCATTTGGTATCTACCGCAACAAGCAAAGTGCCCCTACCATCGGCAGTGACACGAAGGGCTTGCAGAATTATGATGATTTATATGCAGATGTATTGCTTTGGGTCAATAATGGATGGGTGGATTATACCGTACCACAGATCTATTGGCAGATCGGGCATCCTACGGCAGACTATAAGACCTTGATCACCTGGTGGAACAAGTATGCAGCCAATCGTCCTTTGTTTATCGGGGAGGACGTGGAGCGCACCGCCAAGTATCCTGATTTGCAGAATCCCAATTCAAACCAGATGCCGGCTAAGTATCTTTTACACCAACAAATGAATCATGTACAGGGCACGGTCTTGTGGTATGCCAAGGCTGTTGTTGACAATACCGGCAATTATGGGACGGCGTTGAGAAATACTTATTGGAGATATCCAGCCTTGCAACCCCTTATGCCGTTTATCGATAAAAAGGCGCCCAAGAAGCCTAAGAAGGTTAAACCCGTATGGACCAGCGATGGGTATATCCTGTTTTGGACGGCACCTAAGGCTAAGAAGTGGGATGATATAGTCAATAAATATGTCGTTTACCGCTTTGAAAAAGGTGAGAAAATCAACCTTAACGACCCGTCTAAGATCGTGACGATTACGTATCAGACCTTTTATCGGTTGCCCTATGAGCGTGGTGGAGATCAATATACCTATGTGGTTACCTCCCTCGACCGGATGAGCAATGAGAGCAAAGGCGTGAAGAAAAAGATCAAGTTATAATGGAAAATGCGGGATGAAGTGGCATCCCGCATTTTTATCTTTTCCAAAGAGTTATTCCTTTAGCAAGTCATCTAAGAAATGGTCAAGGTCTTGGTCCAAGTCTTTCATGATGTCCCCTCCTACGATCACCGTATCGTCATCGGCAACATACAGTTCTGCGATATTCTCCTTCTCGTCGTCTTCCAAGACAATGCTGTAGGGCTTCATGATCCCAAAATGGTCCACGGTGTCGTGCATTTTCTTCAGGATGCCGCGCAGAATCAAGGTGACACTGTCATAGAAGTCATCGTCCTTGTTGTCAATCCACTGTTCTACCACGCAGCGTGTGATTTCATTGTCATCATCATCAAAGGCAACCAGTTCCCCGCTGTCTTGACTCACGCGCAAGTGGATATCAGTAAGCAAGGAGGTATCCTCGCTCGCAGGGAACTTCTGGGCAATTTTCCGGATGGAACGCTCAATCTGCTGCGTAGTCTGTTCTGTTGCTTTCATTCGCATAGCTCATTCTTTTATTACAATGCAAATATAGATATTTTATTCGATATACAAACTTTTGTTTGGATAATTTTTCGAAAACGTTTACGGATAAGTTTTGTTAACAGGTCTGGCAGGAGATGTTTTTTTAGTCTCTTTTTATTGGACAATTAAAAATATAGTAGTATTTTTGCAATGCCAAGCTCGACTTTACAAGGGTAAGGGTTCAGTTTACGACATTATGGGTAAGAGAATCAAGCATAGTGGAATGGTCAGTTCAATCGAGGAAGGATGTATTCGCGTACGCATTCTTCAAACGTCGGCTTGTGCCCAATGTAAGGTTGCAGGGCACTGCAATGCCGCGGAGAGCAAGGAAAAGACCGTGGATGTGTATGGTGAGGACCCAGCCTCGTTTCATGTAGGTCAAGCTGTTACGGTCGTCGCGTCTGAAACGGTGGGCATGAAGGCTGTGACCATGGCGTTTAGCGTCCCTTTCCTGATTGTAGTGGCTGTCCTTTTCTTATCCATGAAGGTCACTGGTAATGAGCCTTTGTCCGCATTGTTGAGCATCGTAGCCCTTATACCTTATTATATGGCCATCTATTTGAATAGGGGTAAGATCCGGGAGAGACTGTCATTTCGTATAGAATAACTAAAGCAAATACAAATATATTATGAATTTTATGATGATTGCAGTGATGGTACTTGGGGCGATAGCGCTGGTTGCATCCGTGGTGCTGTATGTCGTTTCCAAGAAGTTCGCTGTCAAGGAAGACCCTCGGGTAGGTCAGGTTGTGTCCCTTCTTCCCGGTGCCAACTGTGGGGGATGCGGTTTCCCTGGATGTGGGGGAATGGCGGATGCGCTTGTCAAGGCTGCCGATCGAGGTTCCATTGATGGGCTGATGTGCCCTGTAGGAGGACCTGCTGTCATGGGGAACGTGGCTGATCTGTTAGGAATGTCCGTGGCGAATGTCGACCCGATGGTGGCTGTCGTGCGTTGTAATGGTACCTGTTCGTTGCGCCCTCGTACTGCCGTCTATGACGGATTGCGTACTTGCAGTGCCATGCATGCGTGCGGGGCAGGCGAGACTGGCTGCGGATATGGTTGCCTCGGCTGTGGCGATTGCGTGTCGGCTTGCCAGTTTGGGGCTATTTCGATGAACAAGGAGACTGGCCTTCCGGAAGTAGATGAAGACAAATGCACGAGTTGTGGGGCTTGCGTCAAGGCTTGCCCACGGCATATCATCGAGCTGCGTAAGAAAGGTCCGAAGGGGCGCAGGGTTTATGTTCGCTGTGTGAACCATGACAAGGGAGCTGTTGCCCTGAAGGCTTGCAAGGCTGCCTGCATCGGTTGCGGGAAGTGTGTCAAGGAATGTAAGTTTGATGCTATCCGCGTGGAAGACAACCTGAGCTATATTGATTTCACGAAGTGTAGGTTGTGTCGCAAATGCGAGGCGGTATGTCCGACCCATGCCATTGTTGCAGTCCATTTCCCACCTAAGAAAGTTGTTACCCCTGGGACGGACACTGCAAAGAAGGCGGTTGCGCAGCAGGTCGTAGTTGAAGAACCTAAGAATGAGGAGAATAAAGCATGAAACTTCATACATTTAGAATAGGGGGCATACACCCCGAGGAAAATAAGATCACGGCAGAGATGGCTACTCAAGTGGCTGCATTGCCACAGGTAGCAGTCTTTCCTCTCTCTCAGCATATTGGCGCACCTGCCAAGCCCGTTGTCCAGAAAGGGGATCGGGTAAAGGTAGGAACGATGATTGCCGAGGCGGGAGGCTTTGTCAGTGCTCCTATCTATTCGTCGGTCTCGGGGACAGTCGCTAAGATTGATACTGCGATTGATGCGACAGGATATCGCAAGCCGGCCATTTATGTCCAAGTGGAAGGAGATGAGTGGGAGGAGACAATTGACCGATCGGAGACGTTGGAACGGTTGGAGGACCATCCGGAACTGACGCCAGAAGGGATCATCAGTGTCATCCGGACTGCTGGCGTGACTGGTATGGGCGGCGCTGGTTTCCCGACCTTCATCAAGCTCAGTCCTCCGCCGACTGCAAAAGCAGAGTGCGTGATCATCAATGCCGTAGAATGTGAGCCTTATATCACGTCCGACTATCGGTTGATGATGGAGCATCCTGATGAGATTTTGGTAGGACTTGCCTTATTGATGAAAGCGGCAAAGGTGGACAAAGGTTATATCGGGATTGAAGAAAACAAGCCTGAGGCGATCAAGCTCCTGTCTGATAAGACCGCAGGTAACCCACAAGTACAGGTCGTACCACTCAAACAGAAATATCCTCAGGGTGGGGAGAAGCAATTGGTGGATGCCGTGATCGGTCGTCAAGTGCCTGCACCTCCCGCCATTCCTGTCAATGTCGGTGCCATTGTACAAAATGTCGGCACTGCCTTTGCCGTTTACCAGGCTGTCATGAAGCATAAACCGTTGTTCGAGCGCTATACGACGGTGACGGGCAAGCGGATCTCCCATCCAGGTAATTTTTTGGTTCGCATGGGTACGCCGATGAAGGATTTGATCAATGCCTGTGGCGGTCTTCCTGACGGAGACAACAAAGTGTTGGCGGGTGGACCGATGATGGGCAAGGCTGTTACCACGACGGA
>CAJLYG010000225.1 GCA_905210845.1 uncultured Prevotella sp. | reverse complement strand
CAAGCAGACCACCGGCAAGCCGGCACTGAAATGGATTCATGAGAACCTGAGCAAGCGCATCGACTGGCAGCTGCGTCACTCCGACAAGAGCATCAAGGAGATTGCCGACAGCCTCAACTTCCCGAATCCCTCCTTCTTCGGCAAGTTTGTCAAAGCACACTTGGGCGATACGCCCGCCAACATCCGTAACCATGGAAAGAAATAAAAGTAATATTAGAGAAAGAAGATGAAAGTATTGATATTTGGAGGCACGGGGCTCGTAGGAACTGCCGTGACAAGAAGAGCCGTGGCGGCTGGCCACGAGGTGACGGTATTCACCCGTAACAAGCAACATGTCACCATCGATGGTGTGACCGTCGTAGAAGGCAGTGTGAAGAACGCCGAACAAGTAGCGCAAGCCGTGAAAGGAATGGATGCCGTCATTCAGTGCATCGGCATTGGCGGACGGGGCAACGGAAAACCCACGACCGTGGCCAGCGATGCCAACCGCGTCATCACCCAAGTCATGGAGCAGGAGGGTGTGAAGCGGTATATCGCCATGAGTGTCGTCGGAGCGGGTGACAGCTGGACGGCTCTGCCCTGGATTTACCACCGCTGTCTCCTGCCTTGGTTCCAAAGCTGGTTCGTGCCCATCATCGATGACAAGAACCGCATGGAGCAAGACATCGTGAAGACCGGGCTCGACTGGACCGTCGTTCGCGGCACTACTGTCAAGGACAAGTCTGCCCGTGGGCACTATAAAGCCATTACCGACGGCCGATACCTCTCGTTCTCCATCACTGCCACCGACCTTGCCGACTTCATCGTCGCGCAACTCAACAGCCACGACTATGTCCGCAAGATGCCGGTGGTATGCAACTGATGATCCCCTGACGTAACATGCGTATAATTATTCAAAAGTCGCCCGCTCCTAAATAGTGAGGAACGGGCGGCATTTCCTTGGGATCTGTTGCTGCTCTACAAGCCTCTTCATACCAGTCCCTCTTTTAGGAACTTCCGCAGGTTGAGGTGTATGATACCACCATCGTTGCTTCTGGTTACCAGAGGGGTCATGGAAATGACGTATTTGGGATAGTTGTCATGGATGGCACGCAGGTTGCCAAACTCCCGTTGCCGCGTTGCCTCGTCGGCGATGATATATGCGACTTGCACATAAACACGCTCTCCGGTTGGCTTCGAGCAGACGAAATCGATCTCAGAGGCCTGCAACTGTCCGACGGTCACCTCATAGCCTAAGCGCACGAGATGGTTATACACCACGTTTTCCATCACCTTCTCAATATCGCCCTCACGGTTGCCGCCTCCCAAGCAGTTGCGAATACCGTTGTCCTCAAAGTAGTATTTGTCATTGCTCTCAAACAACCGCTTGCCGTGGATGTCATAACGGTTGACCTTATGGATGACGTATGTCTCACACAACGCTTTGATATAATTAATGACAGCCGTGGAAGTGATGCTCTGTCCTTGTGATTTCATAAACTTTGAGATACTATTGGCTGAGATGATCTTTCCGGTATTGTCAGCAAGGAAGCGAATCAAGTTGTCAAGGAAGACAGGATTGCGAATGTTGTTGCGCATAATGACATCTTTTAGCAGCACCGTGTTCAGCACATCCTGTTGATATTCCCTTACGTCATTCTCGTCAAGTCCTATCTTCTGCAATCCTGGCAAGCCACCAAAATTAATGTACTTTGCCAGGCTGTCGTCATTATCAGGCAACTGATGGAAGGTCAGAAACTCATTATAACTAAGAGCCTGGACATAAATCTCTTTATAGCGACCGCCTATGAGCGTGGTCAGCTCGCTGCTCAGCATCAGACTGTTGGAACCTGTGATGACTATCTCTGTGTCAGGTTCTTCACGGTAGCTTCGCACCGTGCGCTCAAACTCCGCTATGTCCTGTATTTCGTCCACGAGGATATAGTTGGTCTTTCCCTTCACACGATGCCCATCAATAAAGGCGTTCAGATCGTGATAGTCTCTGATGTCGTCAAATTCCTTCTTCTCCTTATCCACAAAGATGATATTGGCAGAACCGTCTTCAGCCTTTTCATCTTTCAGTTGCCTAAGCAAATAGCTTTTGCCAATACGCCGCTGGCCGACAAGGACGATGATGATGTCTTTTCCCAGCGCTTGCTCTATCTTGTCAAGATAAGGCTTCCTGATAATGTTCTCCATATCTTCTATAATTAATAAACCGTGCAAATATACGAATAATTTCTTTTATAGAAGATAAATTCACCAGAAAACATCATTATTACTTTTATAAAAGACAGTAATCGGCTTTAGAGATAAGCATGACGAGATTCAAACAATCTCTTCAACACAAAGTCGCTCAACAAGCCCTGTCAATTTCTCTTCATGTATGAGAATGCGGGTTCAGCACATAAGTTCCTCCACGTCATCAAGGACACCACTCACTTCGAGATGTACGATGGCGACAAACATGTGAGTGAGAATGTAGCCGTCATCGCCGATTTCTTCGAGAAGTATTTGTAACCACAATCAGATAAATAGTCGTCAGGTCCCGTAGCAGAATATGGTTATATGCCGTCTTGCAATGGGACTTTTTCAATGCTAGACTCTAACCGCAGAATAAGATAGGCGGCACTACTTTGGATAAGATAGGCGGCACCTCGGAAATAAAAATAAAACGCGTTTTATTTTGTATTTCACTCGGTTTGCACTATCTTTGAATAAGATAGGCTGCACTCGGGAATGAAAAGAAAAACGGGGTTTTTCTTTGTCATTCCACTCGTTTGCACTATCTTTGCAAAAAAGTAAACTATGGCAACAGCAAGGCGATACCCGATAGGGATACAGACATTCAAGACTGTCCGAGAGGAGAATTATGTCTATATCGACAAGACCGACTTGATTTATAAGTTGGCCCATCAGGACGGGAAATATTATTTCCTTAGTCGCCCTCGTCGGTTTGGCAAGTCTTTGCTTGTGTCCACGCTGCACAGCTACTTTGCGGGCAGAAAAGACCTGTTCAAGAATCTTGCAATAGAGAGCCTGGAAAAGGAATGGAATGAATATCCAGTGCTGCACTTTGACCTGAGTGGTGCCAAGCACATGGAGAAAGACCGGCTGTTGCGTCATCTGTCTTTCTTGCTTAGTACACAAGAAGAGAACTTTGGCGTTGCCGTTCATCCGGAAGACGTCAGTGACCGCATGTCGAATCTTATAGAGAAAGTCTATAAGATAATAGGACGGCAGGTGGTCGTGCTCATTGACGAGTATGACGCGCCCTTGCTCGATGTAGTCCACGAGGAAGAAAACTTGAACGACCTTCGGCAGGTGATGCGTGATTTCTATAGTCCACTGAAAAAGAGTGAGCCAATGCTTCGCTTTGTGTTCCTTACGGGTATCACGAAGTTTTCTCAGTTGAGTATCTTCTCCGAGTTCAATAACATCAAGAACATCAGCATGGATGAGAAGTACGCCGCCCTCTGTGGTATCACCAAGGAGGAGCTGCTCTCCCAGATGTCGCAGGACATAGACAGCCTTGCCACAAGGATGAAGAAGACCCGGGAGGAGGTCATTGATGCGCTGGCCTACAATTATGACGGTTATCATTTCACATGGCCATCGCCCGACATCTTCAATCCCTACAGCCTTCTCAATTGCTTCTCCGATGGAAAGATAAGCGACTACTGGTTTAGTTCGGGCACGCCCACTTATCTCATCAATATGATGCGGAAGTTTAATGTCCTCCCCACGGCTTTGGGTCCCATGGATGCCCAAAGCCAGGATTTTGATGCGCCGACGGAGAGGATGACCTCGCTCACGCCCTTGCTCTATCAGAGCGGTTATATCACTATCAAGGGTTATGACGAGATGTTTGACAGTTATAAGCTCGACATTCCCAATCATGAGGTAGAACTGGGCCTGATGCGGTCACTGATACCTTACTACATAACGCCCGATACACTTACCACGAACAACACCATTGTCAACATGGGGCGTGCCTTGTACAACAACGACATCGACGCAATGATGGGGCTACTGAAGAAGTATCTCGCGACAATACCCTATACCGACAACACCAACTATGAGGGGCACTATCAGCAGGTACTCTATATCATCTTCACGCTCATGGGGGCTTGGGCAGATGTAGAAGTCCACACGGCAAATGGCCGCGTAGATGTCGTCATGATATTCCAGCGACATCTGTATATTTTCGAGCTCAAGCTGGATTCATCGGCAGAGGCCGCTATGCAGCAGATTGACCTAAAGAATTATCCATCACGTTTCTCTCTTTCAGGCTATCCCGTCACCAAGGTTGCTGTCAACTTCGACAGCAGCACACGTACGGTCAAGGACTGGATAGTTGAATGAAAAGATTGCAACCCGGTGTATACTATCAAGTGGTACAACTTTGGCGGTTGGTCTGCAAGGTCTCTCGCTAAACTTCGTTCATATTCCCAATGCCTCCACCCACTGAGTAAGCTCTTTATCTGATGGTGAGTTGAGCAACTTGCCCGCTTTCCACTTGATGTTGGGATATTGCTTCTTCAGCTGTGCAGCACTATTGCTGATGCTGCTCCCACCGGACGTGGCGAACGGCACCACCACCTTGCCATCGAGATGTTGGCTCTCAATAAAAGTATTGACTACTGTCGGTGCGAGGTCCCACCAGATGGGATAGCCGATGAATACCACGTCGTAGGCATCAAGGCTCTTCTTCGGCGTCTTGATAGCTGGGCGCGATTGGGGATTTTTCATCTCCAGCGTACTGCGCGAGTGGTTGTTGGTCCAGTCAAGGTCAGCACTGGTGTAGGGCTGCACCGGCTCTATTACCATCGTGTCGGCATGAGCTGTTGTGTAACGAACTATAGAGGATTTGCCAATCGTATA
>CAJLYG010000224.1 GCA_905210845.1 uncultured Prevotella sp. | reverse complement strand
CGTAAATGACGATACCGCCATCGGCATTCTCTATACGGTGAAGAGAATGGGGTACAGCGTGCCGGATGATGTGAGCATCTGTGGGTTTACCAATGGTGTCAGAGCCATCTCTTGTGAGCCGATGCTGACCACGGTGGAACAGCGTGGAACCATGGTAGGGGAGGAGGCTGCTAACATCCTGATCAATAAGGTGGAAGGCTTGATCCCTAAGGATAGTATCGAAAAGCGGATTGTCCGGACAAAGCTGATTATCCGTGGTACGACAAGATAAAATAACTAAAAACAAATATCAAATGAAACAGAAACCTGATTTAAGCCGGTTGACTTTGTTCAACCTTAGTTTTGGCTTCTTCGGCGTGCAGATTGCCTATGCCCTTCAGAGTGGGAATATCTCCCGAATCTTTGCCACAATGGGCGCAGACCCCAAGAGCCTGAGCTTCTTCTGGATCCTCCCCCCGTTGATGGGAATGATCGTGCAGCCGATCGTCGGTGTCCTCAGCGACCGTACCTGGTGCCGCTTGGGCCGTCGTATACCTTATTTAATAGTAGGCTCCCTCATTGCGGTGATCGTGATGTTCCTCTTGCCCAATGCAGGTAGCCTGAGTGATGTGTTCTGGGTGGCGATGACCTTAGGTGCTATTATCCTGATGTTCTTGGATACCTCATTGAACATGGCCATGCAGCCTTTCAAGATGATGGTGGGGGATATGGTCAACGAGAAGCAAAAGGGATTGGCGTATGCCATCCAAAGCTTCCTTTGTAACTTGGGACAGGTGGTTGGCTTTGCCCTGCCCTTCCTGATGTCCTATATCGGCTTGAGTACGGATGCCTCCCATGGAGTGCCCACCTCTTTAAAAATGGCTTTCTATGTGGGAGCTGTCATCCTCATCGTCTGTGTTATCTATACTTGTATGAACGTCAAGGAGATGCCGCCGAAGGAATATGCTGAGTATCATGGAACCTCTGAGGAGAAAGAGGACCACGTCAATCTCGTTGATTTGCTGCGGCATTGTCCTACTAACTATTGGAGGGTGGCAGTGGTACAGTTCTTCTGCTGGGCTGCTTTCCTCTTTATGTGGAATTACACCACAGGTACCATTGCCGATACGGTATGGCACACCACCGACGCGAAGTCGGCTGATTTCCAGGCTGCTGGCGACTGGGTGGGCATCGTCTTTGCTGTACAGTCAGTGGCAAGTGTGGTCTGGGCCATGTGTCTGTCACCCTTAGAGCACCGCTTCGGCCTGAAGGCAGCCTATGCCATCAGCCTTGTGATCGGCGGCATCGGCTTTGCTTTGGTGCCTTTCATGCCCGACAAGTGGATGCTCTTCTTGCCTTTTGCCCTCATCGGCTGTGCATGGGCAGCTATGCTCGCCCTGCCTTTCACCATTGTCACCAATGCGTTGGAGGGACGCCCGCACATGGGTACTTACTTGGGATTGTTCAATTGCTCGATCTGCCTGCCGCAGATCCTCGCCGGACTTACCGGTGGACTGATCCTTGCTTTGGTAGGAGAGCATCAATATAATATGATGATTGTCGCCGGTGTCCTGCTCTTCTTGGGTGCTATGAGCGTGACTGTCATCCAGAAAAAGTAATCCAGGCGATCCGGAAGGGATGATATCCTGTGCACGACTGTCTTGGATAGCCCTGCACAGGATTCGCCTTATCTACGACTTCCGTGGGCTGACTGCCAAGAGAAGAAAAGTGGACTTAGCAAACGTTTGCATTATATTTTTGTCTTTTTATGCAAATCCAGCATTCTTCCCTTTCATAATAATGGTTAACTTTACACGGGAATTTATTAACCAAAGACTATGAACTTAAATTTCAATATTGACTACAGGACCAACTTCGGGGAAGATCTGGTCTTGAATAGGATTGAAGAAGACAAGCAGGGAGATAGAAAAGTCTCCCAGTATAGGATGAGTACGGTCGACGGCAATCGTTGGTCGTATCAGATGGTTCTTCCTCAGAAACAGGAAAATTCGGTAATCAACTATTTCTATAGTGTGGAGAACGACAGCCAAAACAGGCGAAAGGAATGGTTGACGGAAACGCACTGCGTTGAGTTGACGGCATCGAAGGGCATTTCCTATACCCTATATGACCATTGGAATGACATGCCGGAAGATACCTATTTGTATAGTTCTGCTTTTACGGAGTGTATCAATCGTAGGGCAAAAGGGGTTCTGAAGGCGAGTGATTACGAAAGAACGGTCCGGCTCTTCGTCCGTGTTCCTCAACTTCGTGCCCATCAGCATGTCGGAATCGTTGGAGAAGGTGATGCGCTCGGCAACTGGAATGTGCAGAAAGCACTGCCGATGGTGGAGCACCAGATCAATGAATGGGTAGTCGACCTGAATGCGGATAGCTTCAAGGATGGAAAAATCGAGTTCAAGTTCGTTGCCTTGAATGACCAGGATGATAACAATCCTATCTGGGAGAGCGGCTTGAACCGTACTGTGGAACTGCCTGCCCTGAGAAAAGGTGACGTGGTGGTTTATGACCTGCCCCAGGCTTTCCTTCCTGTCTACGACCTGAAGGTGGCAGGAACTTTGGTACCCGTGTTCTCCCTCAGGTCCAAGACCAGCTTCGGCGTAGGCGACTTCGGTGACTTGAAAAAGATGGTCGACTGGGTGGCTGCCACGCACCAACGGGTGTTGCAAATCCTGCCCATCAATGATACCACGATCACCCATACGTGGACGGACTCGTATCCATATAGTTGCATCAGTATTTTCGCACTACATCCCCAATATGTCGACCTGACCCAATTGCCCGCGATCAAAGATCAGGCGACCAAGGGCAAGTTTGAAAAATTACGCAAGGAGCTGAATGCCTTGAAACAGATCGACTATGAGCGGGTGAACGAGGCAAAGACGGATTACCTGAGAGTGATTTACAGTCAGGAGCGTGCAAAGGTCATGAAGTCGCCGGATTTCAAGAAGTTCTTCAAGGAAACAGAACAGTGGCTTGTTCCTTATGCCCAATACTGCTATCTACGGGATACCTATGGGACGGCGGATTTCACCCAATGGAAGGACCATCAGGTTTGGGATGAAGCCGATCGGAAGGCGTTGTCTTCTGCCACTACAGCGGCTTATCGGCAAGTGGAATTTTATTATTTTGTGCAATATGTCCTCAATCGTCAGATGGAGGCCGTCCATGATTATGCCCGGAGCAAAGGTGTCATCCTGAAGGGCGATATCCCAATCGGTGTCAACCGTTATGGCTGTGATGTGTGGATGGAACCGAAGTACTTCAACTTGAACGGCCAGGCAGGTGCTCCCCCAGATGATTTCTCTGTCAATGGGCAGAACTGGGGCTTTCCCACCTACAACTGGGATGAGATGCTGAAAGATGATTGCGTCTGGTGGGTACGCCGTTTCCAGAATATGTCGAAGTTCTTTGATGCTTACCGTATCGACCATGTCCTTGGGTTCTTCCGCATCTGGGAGATCCCCATCGAGGCTGTCCATGGCCTCTTAGGACAGTTCTCTCCATCATTAGGCATGACCCCAGCTGAGATAGAGGCTTATGGACTGCATTTCCAGGAGGATCTCTTTACCCGTCCGTTCATCACCGACTGGGTCTTGGACCGTATGTTCCACGAGCGTGCGCAGATGGTGAAGGATACCTATCTCGATCCCTATAAGGATGGTTTTTATCAGATGAAACCGGCGTATGACACACAACGGAAGATCGAGACAGCGTTCGAAGGAAAGACCTCGAAGGAAGACACCGACCTCAGGGATGGGCTGTATGCCTTGGTGAGTGATGTGCTGTTCGTCCGCGACCGTAAGGACAGTCATAAGTTCCATCCTCGTATTTCCGTCCAGTTCGATTTCATCTATGAGTCATTATACGACTGCGACAAGGCTGCCTTTAACCGTTTGTACAATGATTATTATTATCGGCGCAACAATCAGTTCTGGTATTATGAGGCCATGCGGAAACTGCCGAAGTTAGTGCAGGCAACCCGTATGTTAGTTTGTGCCGAGGATCTTGGGATGGTACCCGACTGCGTGGCATGGGTCATGAATGAATTGCGCATCCTGAGCTTGGAGATCCAGTCGATGCCCAAGGACCCGAAAGTGCGCTTTGGCCATCTTTCCCGCAATCCCTACCGCTCTGTGTGCACCATTAGCAGTCATGATATGCCTACGCTCCGGCAGTGGTGGGACGAGAATACCGATCGCACCCAGGAATATTACAATACCATGCTGTACCGGAGTGGGGCTGCTCCTCATCCTCTGCCAGGATGGTTGGCACGTGATATCATCTCCCGTCACCTGACCTCCCCGTCCATGCTTTGTATTCTCAGCATTCAGGACTGGCTATCGATCGATGAGAAGATCCGGTTGGCAGACGAGAATGCGGAACGTATCAATATTCCAGCAAACCCAAAACATTATTGGCGATACCGAATGCACTTGAATATCGAGGACCTGCTTGCCAACCAAGACTTTACCGCCAATATCTCGGAGCTGATCTCGCAAAGTGGAAGAAAATAACAAACCATAACAACCGAACGATGAAAAGAGTAACATATCTATTGACATTGATGCTGTTGCCGCTTATGGTAATGGGACAGGAGGTGAAATCGCCCGACGGTCAGGTGGCCGTAAAGTTCTATCTTGAGAGTGGACGCCCCACCTACGAGATGAGTTATAAGGACCGGGCAGTGGTGAAGCCTTCTCATTTGGGGCTTGAACTTGCTAAGGACAAACATGCCTCTAAAGGCATGCGCGAGACTTCTCTGATGGACGGGTTCGTGATCAAGGATACCCAGACGTCGACGTTTGATGAGACGTGGAAACCCGTTTGGGGTGAAGTGGCACCTCAACGTTCGGAATGCCTC
>CAJLYG010000223.1 GCA_905210845.1 uncultured Prevotella sp. | reverse complement strand
TGAACCAGCCTGCGGGAATCGCCATCAGGAAATAGCCGAAATAAGTGGTGACCTGTATCAAGGCCGACTGAGTGATGGAGATATCCAAGGAATTTTGGAAATGCTTGTTGAGTACATCCAAGATCGCCCTTGCAAATCCCCATAGGAAGAAGAGCGAGGTGATCAGAATAAACGGTACGACGTATTGCTTGGTTGTCAGAGAAAAATTCTTTCTTTCCATTGTTGTCACAAAATAAAGGGACGGATAGCATGAAGGATCCGTCCCCATTTAGGGTTCATTCTTTCTGTCAGGTTACTTGCTTGATGGCTCGATGGCTTTCCAAAGCCCAGCGGCAATAGCTGCACCCAATAGTGGGGCAACGATGTATACCCAAACTTGGGCAAGAGCGTCGCCACCTTCAAAGATGGCAGGAGCCAGGGAGCGTGCGGGGTTGACGGATGTCCCCGTGACCGGGATCAGGGCAATATGGGTGATCACCAATGCTAAGCCGATAGCCAGTCCCGCAAAATTATTAGTAGTGCCATTGGTCTTGGACGTAGCGCCTAAGACCACCAGGACAAAGATCGCCGTGAAGATGGTTTCTGCCACCAAGGCGGGGAGGGCACCTGCGGCACAATAGTTGGCACCGGTCGTCGTCCCTGTTACCTCCACTCCTGTGGAAAGGATCAGGGCAAGCAAGGCCGACCCGATGAAAGCTCCGACGAGCTGGCCACAAACATAGCCAATAGCATCTTTGCCACTCATCCGCCCACTGAGCCAAACGCCGAAGGTAATAGCCGGATTGATATGGCAACCGGAGATGCCGCCAATTGTATAGGCCATGGCGACAACAGACACACCAAATGCCACGGCAACCATTAATACTTGCGCGGGGGTCCCGCAGCCACCATTGAAGATTGCGCTTCCGCAACCGATGAATACCAGCACCATGGTGCCGATCATCTCAGCTAAATACTTTTTCATAATCTATTGTGTGTTAATAAGTGAACGCCCACATGGGACAAAATGTTTAGATAAGTACGCAAATATAGGGAAATTATTGCGATCATCCAACTATTTTGTCACAAAAGTTCACTTTTTCCTATTTTTCTTTCATCTCGTAATACCGGAAGTCGGCATATCCTGACGGTTCGCCTTCTGCCATCATTCCGATGACGACTCCTGTGAAGCCGCCTGCCACTTCCGTGCTTAGCAAGGAACAGTCCATTTTTCCCAACGACTGATAGGGCTTTCCTTTCTCTGCGTACTCAAAGTCGTACCACTCCTTGTTGCCCCGTATCCTGAGCTTGACGTCCTGGCCATCCACGAAGACCGTATTCACGACATAATCGATGCTCTTCAACTTGCAGCGCAATGAGACTTGGTTGCGGGACACGATGAGGTCAATGTGCCCATCATGGATCTGGTAGACGGACAGTCCTCCTTGACAATGTTCAGCACTGACCTCCGTCTCCACCTCAACCTGTGGGCTTTCCTGTCGCTTTCCCACGAAGGTGGGACGATCGTTGCCGGCCAAGGTGCCGTGGGGGATGAGCCGCAATTTCCCGTCGTGCTGCTGGTAATGATCGGGAATAGGATTCTGGATATAGACCCACTCTGGTCCCAAGGACCGGTCGAAGGTCGTCATGGTTACCGATTGTGGCATGGACACTTCAGGGAGCAGGCGGGCATTCATCACTGTGTCAATCGGGTTGCCCCCGTTGACGACAGGCCATTCGCCGCGTTTCCATTCGACTGGAGCCAGATATGTCTCCCGTCCTAAGTGATGGTAGCTCCCTCCAAAATTACGATAGGCCAGGAAGACAATCCACCACGAGCCATCCTTTGCCTGGACAAAATCCCCATGCCCGGTTCCCTGGATCTGCTTGTACTGTCCCTTTCGACTGCAGTTCGTCAAGATGGGGTTGGCAGGGTTCGCCTCATACGGGCCATAGATATCCCGGCTACGTGCAATGGTCAACTGATGCGCCAACTCTGTCCCTCCCTCCGAGATCAGAAGGTAGTAATAGCCATCTTTCTTATAGATATGGGGTCCCTCCGGGTAACGGTTGCCCGTTCCCTGCCAAATACCCTTGCTGGGCGTCAACTGTCGTCCTGTCTTCGGGTCAATCTCGCAGAGAGTGATCGTGTTGTCAGGATTGCTGACCATGTAGCACTTACCATTCTCAAAATACAGGGAGGGGTCAATACCTTGTTGCTGGAGCTGTATCGGTTCGCTCCAAGGTCCCCGGGGATCCTTTGCAGTCACCATAAAATTGCCTCCATTCCCCACGTTGGTCGTGATCATGTAATATGTCCCACGGTCATAACGAATCGTAGGCGCGTAGATGCCTAACCATGAAGAAGCCCCTTTCAGGTTTAACTGCGACTGCCGGTCAAGCACATTGCCGATCTGTTCCCAATGAATCAGGTCCTTGCTATGCGAGAGAGGGACACCGGGGAAATACCCAAAGGAGGAATTGACAAGATAGAAGTCGTCCCCTACCCTACAAATACTGGGATCGGGATGGAATCCGGGGATAACAGGATTGCGGTAAGGCTGTGCGTTCACGATCACGGAGGACAGGACCGTGACCCAAGTCAGAAGTATTCTTTTCATGATGCTTGAAGTGTTTTAAGGATATTGTTCAACAGGAAGGTAGCGTTTTGGTTGCGAGCTACCCCGGGCGTGATTCGGTAGGAGTAGGTCACGTCGGTACCTAATTCTATCTCAAAGCAGAAATTATGGAAGGTGGCAGGATACTCGTCAGCCATCTTCGACAGTTCGAGGTCGTGGGTAGCGATGATGCCGCTCACGGGGAGTCGCTGGATGGATTGCAGGAAAAGACGGGAGCCATTCAACTTATCCAATGAGTTGGTGCCTTTCAAGATCTCGTCTAAAATGATCAGGGTGTGGGGATGACATTGGCAGAACTCCATCAGTTGCTGGAGCCGCAGGAGCTCCGCGTTGAAATAGGAGATGCCATGCGTGAGGTCGTCCGTTGTCCGCATGCTGCTGAAGAGCGCGAACCGGGAGATTCTCAAGGAATCGGCAAAGACCGGCATCCCATTCATACCTAAGACATAGTTGATGCCTAAGGTACGGAGGAAGGTGCTCTTCCCTGCCATGTTCGCTCCTGTAATGATGTAGTAATTCCCATCTTGGATGGAAAAATTGTTCTTGACTGCCTTCGCTCCTAAGAACGGATGATAGATGTTCCTTGCCTCGTAGACCACAGCATCTGCCGTCACGATCTCTGCCGTGGACGATTCCGGGTGGTTGAAGCGGAAGGTCGCCATCGAGACCAAGGCATCAATCTCACTGACCCGTTCGATCCAGGATCGCATCTTGTCGAGATACATGTCCTGCCACTTCAGGAACCTCCTCACCAAGAAGAAATCACTCAGTAAGAAGGCATCGAAGAGGAACAGCCCTAAGATATTGCCACGGCGGTCAAGTCCTTGAAGGACTTTCTCCAACTGCTCAAAAGACACAACTGATTCTTTCAGGGCTGTGACGGAAGGCTGTAAGGAAGCAGGAACCTCCCGCAGGCGCGTGCAATGCCGGATGACTGCGATCTCGTTCAGGAGTTGCCCATGGATGGCGCCCACGATCTTGGACACCTGCCGCAGTGCTTTCGCCGTCACGCCATAGACCAAGAAGAATTGCAGGATGCCCCACCAGATCGGCAGTTGAGCACTCACCTTGCCACAGGCGGCACCGACCACTGAGAACAGGAAGCCCAGGATCAGCAACCCAGCGCACGCAAAGACAACGGGGGAGGCATATTTCCTGGAGACAGGAAGCGTGCTGACCGCCTCCACGACCCGCAAGATGGCAGAGGAGTCGATGACCCGCCCTTTCCCCAGCGACATGAACTCCGCCCTCCAAGGCTCATCCTTGCTAAGCAGTTGGATCTCTTCCGACTGGTCCTTAACCTTACGAAAGGAAAGGTAATCAGCCAAGACATCACTACCGCCTGTCGTGACGGTACGATTGATGCGATGGAAAAGGGAATCCTTCCCGAAAATATCCAAGTCGAAAGAGAACGGATGATGCTCATCCTTGTACTGGTCCCCCTCATCAAACCCGCTAAAATCGCCCTGGAGCCCTTTCAGCTCATGGTCGTACACAAGTTTTAAACGTCCAAGGGACTCTATCTGGTTACTGTTCTTAACGTCAAAATGGCGGATGACGATATAAGCGCCCAGGGACAGGGCGGCGAGAACCAACGTCCAGAAAGCTCCATCGATAAGCGTATAGAGGACGACGAAGCCAATCACCATCAGGAATGAGGCGATCTCTCCTGTCACGAACAAGCGACTCAGTCCTTTCAGGGCCGTGATCCGGGAGGCAATGGCAGTTGCCTTGTCATAGTAAAAATGTATCAGATCCATCTTCATCAACTTCAATGATTGCACGTATCACTTTGCCTGGTCCTGAAAGACAGACTCAGGCCCATTCTCATCCAAATGTAAGACTCGGTCGCGCTCTACGGAAAGCACGCCTTTCACTTTCCTCAACTTTTCCATCGCCTTTTCAATGGGCATGTCATCCGGCACCTTCAAGGCGACACCATTCAAGACGTCATATTCATAGACCACCTCACACCTCATGAGACGTGCCCTTTTGAGAAGCGGGAGCTTACCTATTGCACTGTCAAACATGACGATCAAAAGACGAGGTGAGTACGTTATACTATCCGTAGTAGAAACCAAGGGCGGGGCAAGATGGGGCTTCAGGATTGCCTCATGCGCCTTACAACCCACGAGCGCTACCGCCACCAAGAATACGAAACATAGTTTTTCCATGCGGGATCTTCTATTATTTATCCTTAATTCCGCAACACTATTATAAATTAAACTTTTTAAGTAGCTGAGCAACAA
>CAJLYG010000222.1 GCA_905210845.1 uncultured Prevotella sp. | reverse complement strand
TATCAATATTTTTTTGTACCTTTACAACATAATAAAACAGTGTTTTTCCGCAATCTATCCTATGGGAATCCCGTATGGTACGGTGACCAAATCACTTATTCGCATTCCAACTGGAGTCGCACCGGCGTTGGATATTTCATCGCAGGAAACGAAAGCACGATCGAACTCTATGCCCGCAAGGAATGGGCTGCCTACTATGAGCAGATACAAAGCATTAACCGATTGTTAGAAAATGCCGGGAAAATCAAAAATGAAGAAGAAAAAGAGCGATTGCTCGGTGAGGCTCACTTTTTCCGAGGCTACTACTATTACATGTTACTACGCCACTTTGGGGCACCTATGCTGATAGACCATCTTTTTGATCCCCTCAATGACAACGAGAAGTTTCCACGGTCAAGCTATGAGGAAATGACAAACTTCATTGCTGATGAAGCACAACAAGCCGCAGACAAGCTGCCAGTTAAATATGATGCCAGAAATGTGGGTAGAGTTACAAAAGGAGCAGCACTGATGCTTAAGGCCAAAATCTATTTTTGGGTAGGCTCAACCGCCTTTCAAAATAAGGAGAAAGAACTATTTGGATTTACCAATGACCGATCCAAAGAATATATGCAACAAGCCATGGATGCCTACGATCAGCTTATTAACCTCAGGCAATATCAGTTGACACCCATTCCAGACAAATCCCAACAGGGAATCGCAGAAGCTTACGATAAGATCTTCACCACCAGGAATGGAGAAGAATCGATTCTTGAATATGAACATAGTGCTGATGGCATTATCGACGACCTTGGGCACACATTAGACCAAGATGCTATATCGCCCTATTTCGGAGGGATCAAATGTGCTTATTGCCCAACCCAGAACCATGTGGACGAATATGGGATGCAGGCTGGGACTACTTATGACCCACAACACCCATATGATAACCGCGACTATCGCTTTTATGCGAATGTCTTATATGACGGAAGCTCATACAAAGGGCATACGATGGACATACATTATACCATCAAAGGTGGAAAGGAAGTTGCAGGTGTCGACCTAACAAAATATGGAACGATTCGTACAAACCCCTTTACCCGCACAGGGTATTATATGCGTAAATTCCTCGACCCCTCTACAACCTTATTTGGGGACGAGAAATATGGAAGCAAACAAAACTACATCATCTGGAGGTATGCAGAGGTATTACTCGACTATGCAGAAGCTGCCTACAGATGTGGAAAGACGGACATCGCATTGAAAATGATAAATCAAATTCGAGAACGTGTCCACATGCCGACCTATTCATCAATCACCTTGGAACAAATTCTCAATGAGCGCCGTGTAGAAATGGCGTTTGAGGAAACTACTTATTGGGATTTTTTCAGGCTTGGTACTACTTACGAGAAACTTAACGGTGAAAGCAATCCTCTGAAAATGATGAAAATCGTAGAAAAAGAAGATGGAAGCAAGACATATACAATTTCCGAGATTGCTAAACAAGAGACAGAAAGGGTATTCCTTGAAAATGAAAATTATTACCCCATCCCTTGGTCTGAGATAGAATATCATGGTATCGAACAAAATCCCGGATGGACAAGACAAGAATAAAAAATAATCATTATGAACAAAGTAATTAGCATTCTGCTTATAGCAGCACTTGCATTTCCACAAACAGGTCTTACCAAGAAAAAAGACAAAAAAGTTGCGACATTGGCCGCGTCGATCAAAACAGACGACTATACAAAAGCCACCAAAGGAGCCAAGAAGGCACAAGGAGTTTTTACAGTCTTCCTAAACAAAGAAGGAAAACTCTACTTTGAAATTCCAGACTCGGCATTCAGGCACTTGTATATACTGGCCAATCGCATTTCAAGTACCAGCAATACCCATGATTTCGTGGCTGGACAGATGGTCAATACTCCTATGCTGATCAAGTTCTCGCAAGACAGTATCCGAGTCTACATGCATGAAGTGCATTCTGAAGATATCGTCGATCAGCATGATCCCATCTCCAAGGCATTTAGAGCGAACTTTGTCGATCCCGTATTGAAAGGTTTTAAAATCGTAGCGCGCCATCACGGGAATGCTCTCATTGATGTCACTAACTTCTTTGGAGGCAATGAAAAGAGCATCTCACCGATCAAACCAGACAATCCTCTGTCAATACTCTTGGGTGGACAAAAAAATCTTAAAGGTTCGTTTGACGCCGATGCCTCCGGTGTAAAAGAGGTCAAGGCTTTCCCAAGAAACATTGAGATTCTATCAACCCTAAACTACAATCTCACACCTGAGAACAAACCTTATACTGTAGAGGTACACCGCTCACTTTTCCTCGCTCCAGATGAGCCTATGAAGGTCAGGCTACATGACCGCCGCGTAGGCTTCTTTAGCACAGAGAAGAACGTTTATTCCTCTTCTAAAGACAAAATAGAAGAAATGTCCATCATCAACCGATGGCGCTTAGAGCCTAAGGATTCCGCCGCTTATTTCAGAGGTGAATTGGTTGAACCTAAGAAACCCATTGTCTATTATGTGGATACTGCTTTCCCTGAAAAATGGCGGTCAACGGTCAAGCAAGGTATTCTGGATTGGAACAAGGCTTTTGAGGCGGCAGGATTCAAGAATGCCATTATCGCAAAGGATTATCCTATGGATGATCCAGACTTTGATCCTGATGACATGAGATATAACTGCGTCAAATATGCTGTCACGGAAACAGCCAACGCTATGGGGCCCAGATATATTGATCCCAGGACAGGAGAGATCCTCACTGCCGACGTAATATGGTACCACAATGTCGTATCATTACTTCACAACTGGAGATTCGTCCAAACAGGAGCAGTTGACAAACGCACCCACCAACATGTCTTCGACGATGAACTGATGCAGGAATCCATGAGATATGTAGCGTCCCACGAAATCGGACACACGCTCGGTCTGATGCATAACATGGGAGCCAGCTACGCTTTTCCTGTGGACTCTTTACGAAGTCCCTCTTTCACACAGAAATATGGAACTACACCGAGCATCATGGACTATGCCCGAAACAATTATATTGCACAGCCCGGTGACATGGAACGGGGCGTGAGGATGACTCCTCCCATTTTAGGAGTCGCTGACATTTATGCCATCAACTGGGGATACCGCATCATTAAGGGCGCCAACGATCCTGAAGCAGAGAAAGCAACCTTAGACCAATGGATCAAGGAAAAAGCAGGAGACCCCAAATATGAATTTGGAGCGCAGCAGTTTATGAGCACAGTCGACCCCACCGACCAAACGGAGGATCTTGGCAATGACCATGTACGTGCAGGAAATTATGCCATCAGCAACCTCAAGCTGATCATGAAACATCTCGAAGAATGGACGCGAGAACCTGGTGAGTCCTACAAGAACGTAGCTGACATGTACAAGGAGATCGTGAAACAATATCGCCGCCACCTGGGCCATGTCATGCCCTATCTTGGCGGGGTTGTTTTTCACGAGATACGACAAGGGGACCATGGATACGCAAAAACTTACATTGACAGGAATACCCAACATCGTGCCATGGAATGGCTCGTCAAGCAGGTACGTACGTGTAAAGATTGGCTGGCACCAAGAAATCTATTGAATAAGTTTAACGAGGAGGACTTGACGTCAATTCATATTGCAGAACCTGTCATCACAGCCATTTACGGAAGCACAAAACTGCAACGTATACAAGAAGGGTATAAGGTAAATCCAAACAGCAACTACAATATCAAAGACTATATGGCAGATGCCTTTAACGAGATTTTCCGCCCTACATTGCAAGGTAAATCACTTACGGAAGAAGATATGGAACTGGAATCTCAGGCAATTGATTTCTTCAAGAAAATGAGTGGTTTAGGACAGACAGCAGAAAAGCCAAAGGGACTTTTCAGCCTAAATGACATGTGTGAAGAGAAGTTGCTTCCCTGCGAAAATTGGAATTACGACCATTCCTTTATGAGAATTAATTATGGGCTTCCATCACTCCCGGCTGAACAATTAAAGCCTCTCATGCTAAGTCAAATAAAAAAAGTGAAAGCACTTCTACTCCAAAGAAGAGGGGTCGGAGACTCTAAGACCAAGGATTTTTATGAGTACAAAATATTAGAGATCAACAAGTTGCTTAAAATTTAGGCTCAGGGCTATCACCTGAAAAAGAGGACTCTTTCTCTCTGATGAAGAAGGAGTCCTCTTCCTTTATGATTTTTCATGCCAATCTAATCCATATCCACCGGATGTTTATGCCTGCGCATTGCGTATCTTTTGCAACTCAGCTGCCACTAAATTAGTCAGGTCGATGAATTGAGAAACGGACAATTGCTCCGGACGTTTCGTCATGATGTCCTGTGCATAGAAGTCGGAGGAGACTGTCATGCCTGGGAACATCTGCCTGAGGCTCACTCGCAGCATCTTGCGCCGCTGGTTGAACACCGTTTTCACCAAGCGTTTGAACAGCACTTCATCACACCCCAATGCCTGCACTTCATTCCGAGTCATCCTGATCACGGCACTCTTCACCTTAGGTGGCGGGTTAAAGACGCCTTCGTCAACCGTAAAGAGGTATTCCACATCATACCATGCCTGGATCAACACGGAAAGGATACCATACGACTTGTTCCCTGGGGCAGATGCGATGCGCTGGGCAACCTCTCTCTGGATCATGCCCGTGCAACAAGGTATCAGGTCCTTGTAATCAAGCATCTTAAAGAAAATCTGGGAGGAGATGTCATAAGGATAGTTCCCGGTCAGCACAAACTGCTCTCCACTGAAGATCTGATTCAAGTCCATTCGTAAGAAATCCTCTCCGATAACATGGTCTCGGAGCTGGGGGAAATGCTCATGCAGATACCTCACCGACTCGGCGTCGATCTCAACGGCCTTGACCTCCCGG
>CAJLYG010000221.1 GCA_905210845.1 uncultured Prevotella sp. | reverse complement strand
AATCCTTTGTGGATTCCAAGGCTTTTTAACGCATAATCCGGCTGTGTTTGTAGTAATAGACTGAATTTTCGGCTTTTCAGATACACCCTAGGCCAGAACGTTCAGGCGCAGAATGTCAGGATCTTCCGGTCCGGTCATACTGCAGCCTTTGGCTTTGGCGTATTCGATATAATCCAGGATCTCAGCAGTGATGCGCTCGCCCGGCGCCAGGATGGGGATACCCGGCGGATAACACATGACGAACTCACTGCAAACCATGCCTTCCGTTTCGCGCAGGGGCAGGCTCTTTTTGGGGGCATAGAATGCTTCCTGCGGGCTGGCAGCAACTTCGGGGTCAATGTATTCCTGGCTCAACAGGCCCGCGCCGTCGGTATGGTAGCGACGTTTGATTTCGGCCAGGGCACTGACAAGACGTTCCACCTCCTGCGGGCGGTCGCCGATGGAAAGATAGGCCAGGATGTTGCCGATATCCCCAAATTCGATCTGGATATCATATTCATCGCGCAGGATATCATAGACTTCGATCCCTGCAAGGCCAATATCCAGCGTGTGGACGCTGAGTTTTGTTGTATCAAAATCAAACACGGAGTTGCCGTTGCAGAGCTCTTTGCCAAAGGCGTAATAGCCGCCCACGGCGTTGATTTCCTCCCGCGCATACTCGGCCATATCTGCCACCTGGTGGAACACCTGGCGGCCGCGCATTCCACCTTAATCGTTGGGTTGGGAAGCGTTTGCTTCTCCTCTTTTTTAGAAGAAAAGTCAGTCAGGTCGACGACAGGAGAGGTCACCGGCTCCTCCACTTGCGGTGCGGTCTCTTCTGCAGGTTCAGGCGTGGGTTCAGGAGAAGGCGTGTCAACCGGTACCTCCGACTCCGTAGATGCCTCTTCATTATTGGTAACGGAGAACTTTACTTTGGAAGTCAAGTATTTCACCGGGTTCATCGCTTTGCGGATCACCGTGATCGTCTCGGCACTGAGCACGGTCAGGAAGGCAATGGCCGTGATCAATAGCACGGCTGTCAGTCCGGGAGGACCGATCATGTTTTCCAAGTGTTGCACGCAGAACAAGCCATGGTTCCCACCCGGGTTGAACACCTGATCGCCCATGATGGGAGTCAGGAATTTCGCGAAGGTCACGGAACTCCATATCATCACGACCGTCATGCCGAGGAACCATTTCCACAGGTTGACCGTGTAGGCCTTCATGAGTTTCAGTCCAACTAAGATAAAAAAGGCGGGGATCATGAAAGCGGGCAACCCGAAGTTGACCGTAATCAGGTAGTAGGCGAGAATCGCCCCAAAGGAACCACAATAGTTTGTAAACTGCTTGCCATTGTTCACCCATTCGCCGGGTCGCATGCTTTCCAACGTACTTTGGTCAGCCTGTCCCGTTTTGAAGTAGGATATCATGGCTATGATCATATAGATAGCAACTAATAGTAATATCAGTCCTAAAATAAAATCAGGCTTTTCGCTTTTCTTATCCTCTCTATAGCCGACCGCTTTACTCGTTTTTTGAGACTTGCGTTCAGATTTCTTCCTTGCCATGTGTACTTATTTCTTATTTTATGTGCAAAAATAGCGGAAAAAAATAAGAAACGTCCATGTTTTCATAACTTTTTTCTAATTTTGCAATGAGTTACTGATAAGAGATGAAGAAAATCATTTATAACAAGTTTGATAAGCATTGGATCAACAACCTTCCACAAGTTTCGTTCCCAGGGCGGATCGTGGTGGTGTTGAGTCCTTCTGATACAGAACCAGCTGTTGACTATCTGTTGTCCAGTGACATCTTAGGCATAGACACCGAGACCCGTCCGGTCTTCAAGAAAGGAGCCTTGCGGAAAGTAGCCTTGTTGCAGGTAAGCACTCGTGACGTATGCTTTCTGTTCCGGTTGAATTACACGGGGATGACCCCAGCCATCCTTCGCCTGTTGGAGAATAAGGTCGTGCCCATGGTGGGGCTCTCCTTGCATGACGATATCCTTTCTTTGCACCGGAGGCAGGATTTTGTGCCGGGACGGTTCATTGATTTGCAGGACATGGTGGGGCATATCGGTATCGAAGACCTCAGCCTGCAGAAAGTCTATGCGAATGTGTTCCGGCAGAAGATCAGCAAGCGGCAGCGGTTGACCAACTGGGAAGCTGATGTGCTGAACGATAAGCAGAAGGTCTATGCGGCTACGGATGCGTGGACTTGCATCAACTTGTATGAAGAGATCCTCCGTCTCGAAACGACCGGAGATTATGAACTGAGGATCATTCCAGAACCAGAGCAGCCCGCTCAGACTCAGGATGAAGACCTGTCGAGCCTTCCCCATTCATAACAGGTGATGGGAATGATGAACATCTTCATGAAGATAAATCCTTGTAAATAAAATTAGAAACCATATATGAAGCAAATATATCTTAAGAAAGGAAAGGAAGAGAGCTTGAAACGCTTTCATCCATGGATTTTTTCTGGCGCCATCCACCACATCGATGAGGGGATCCAGGAGGGAGATACCGTACGGGTGATTACTGCCGATGGGGATTTCATCGCGGTGGGGCATTACCAGATCGGTTCCATTGCCGTGCGCGTCCTCTCTTTCGAGGATATCCCCATTGATGAGTCGTTCTGGGAAGACCGCCTGGAGGCAGCGTTGAAGATGCGGATTGCCATTGGCATTGCCGACAATCCCCAAAACAACACCTACCGTCTTGTCCATGGGGAGGGAGACAACCTCCCCGGACTGGTCATCGACTGCTATGGTCGGACTGCCGTCATGCAAGCCCACAGCGTAGGCATGCATGTCTGTCGCCAGCTGGTATGCCATGCCCTGCTGAACGTGATGGGGAACAGGATCGACAATATCTACTATAAGAGTGAGACGACCTTGCCCTTCAAGGCAGAGTTAGGGCAGGAGAATGGATGGATCTACGGAGAGAGCGAGAACAATGTCGCCATGGAGAACGGATTGAAGTTCCATGTCGACTGGCTGAAAGGGCAGAAGACAGGCTTCTTTGTCGACCAGCGCGAAAACCGTTCCTTGTTGGAGAAATATGCAAAGGGGCGTTCCGTGTTGAATATGTTTTGCTATACAGGAGGCTTTTCCGTGTATGCCATGCGGGGTGGAGCCCAACAGGTACACTCCGTGGACAGCAGTGCCAAGGCTGTGGACCTGACCAACCAGAATGTGGAAATGAATTTCCCCGACGACCCTCGCCATCAGGCCTTTTGCGATGATGCGTTTAAGTTTTTAGACAGTCATGACGACAAGTACGACCTGATCATCCTCGACCCACCAGCCTTTGCCAAACATCGTGCGGCCTTGCATAATGCCCTGAAAGGATATACCCGATTGAATGTCAAGGGACTGGAGCGCATCAAGCATGGTGGCATTCTTTTCACCTTTAGTTGCTCACAGGTCGTGACCAAGGATAATTTCCGCAATGCCGTCTTCACGGCTGCTGCCCAGACGGGTAGGAAGGTGCGCATCCTGCATCAGTTGCATCAGCCCGCCGACCATCCCATCAACATCTATCATCCTGAAGGTGAGTACCTGAAAGGTCTTGTACTCTATGTAGAGTAGGATATCATGGATTTCGTTCATACGATAGCCGACTTTATCCACCAGCATTCCTTATTGAGGAAAGACGGCAAGTATATTGTGGCATTGTCAGGAGGGGCGGACAGTGTCGCCTTGTTGCTTGTCTTGCAGCAATTAGGATATGGCGTGGAGGCTGCCCATTGCAATTTCCAGCTCAGGGGTGAGGAAGCAGACCGGGACGAGTCGTTTTGCAAGGAACTCTGTCATGAACGGGGTGTCCCCTTCCATCTCATCCATTTCGACACCCGTGCGTATGCCGCGCTCCATCAGGTCAGCATAGAAATGGCAGCCCGCGACCTGCGCTATCATTATTTCGAACACTTAAGAAAAGATATCCAGGCGGATGGCATTTGCGTGGCACACCATCGGGATGATAGCGTAGAAACCGTCTTGATGAACTTAATCCGTGGAACCGGTGTCCATGGCTTGACGGGCATCGCCCCCAAGAATGGCTACGTGTTGCGACCCTTGCTCTGTGTAAGTCGCAGGGATATCTTGGCTTACCTCTCCTCCGTTGCTCAGGATTTCGTGACGGATAGTACCAATTTGGTGGATGATGTCACGCGTAACAAGATCCGGTTGGATGTCCTTCCCTTGTTGGAGACCATCAATCCTTCCGTCAAAGAGAATATCGCTAAGACAGCTGTCCGGATTGGCGAGTCAGTGAAGATCGTGGATCATGTTTTGGATGATGCCAAGGCAAGACTGCTCCAAAAGACTGTGAAAAGCAGAAGAAAGATCTACTCCATAGACATAGGCTTACTGCAACAGGAAATCTCGCCGGAATACACACTGTTCTATCTCCTCAGAGAGTTTTCCTTCTCCTCAGCCCAAATCGAGCAGATCTCCAGTCATTTGAGTGCACCGACAGGCACGATGTGGTCTTCGTCCGATTACGATCTCTTGTTAGACAGAGGTAAAATCCTACTGATGGCGCAAGAGCCCATTCCTTCTCAGGGAATGAAAATCCCAGAAGAAGGTACCTACCGTTATCATGAAGGCGCTCCCCAGGGCGGGAGCAACCTGTGCTTCCAATTCAAGAAAGTTGCCATTGGAGACAACTTCTCTATTGTAAGAGACCAAGCGTGGGCTACCTTAGATGCTGACAAGGTTTGCTTTCCCTTGACCATCCGTCATCTCCAAGAAGGAGACAGGTTTATCCCCTTTGGTATGAAAGGCTCACGTTTGGTCAGTGATTTCCTGACTGATCGGAAATATTCCCTTTTTGAGAAACGAGTCCAGTTGGTGATCACCGATGCGCATGACCAGATCCTCTGGTTGGTCGGGTTACGTCCCGATGCCCGGTATTGCCTGATGGATGCGAGTCGGCAAGCCTTGACCATTCA
>CAJLYG010000220.1 GCA_905210845.1 uncultured Prevotella sp. | reverse complement strand
TGAATATGTTCGACAAAGTTTGTTCGCTCACTATCAGCCTCCTTCGTCCCAAAGAGATTCATCCGATAGATCACATGCAACATCGCATAGCTGTTGATGCTGCTATATTCCGTGTCAGTGCGCTGGGTAGCACTGATGGCGCGACTGAGGTTGCTCTGGTTATGCAAGATGTCATAGAACTGCAAGCTGACCGTCAACGGCTTTCCTTTCAGGAAACCTTGGGAGAGCTGGGCATTCCATACCAACTCATTCGTATTCATCGAATTGTCACTATATCCACGACGACTGTTCTCATGCAAGTCGGTGGCTAAGCTCATGCCCCAAGGAGCTGTGATATTCAGGCTGCCTCCATAAGCAAACTGCCATGTATCCAAGTTACTATAGGTCTGCAACTTGTTGCGGGAGTGGGTATAGTTGAAGGAACCATCCAAGGCGAACTCCAGCCAACTATTGCGGTAAGAGGTTTCCAGGCGCTCTCCTAAGTTCAGGGAACGGGTGGTATTCTTGACTGATGAGGAAGCACTGTTCACTGACAAATATCCCACATAATTATTATACCCTACATTGGTGAAAGTATTCACGTTAAAGATGCCGGCAGAGTCGATGGCGGTATTGAACATAAAGGCACCATTGGCACTCCAGTTGCCATTGATATTCTCTGGCTGCGTGGTCCTGGCACTTGTCGTCTCATCGTACGTCACCTTATTGCTGATACTGTTCCGCGTATTGCTATAGTTCAGGAATGTCATGATGGCGCGCTGATGCTTCTCTAAATAGGTATTGTAGAACAGTCGGAAATTATTGGTAAAGGAAGGCTTCAAGCCTGGGTTACCTTTGGTGATGTTCAACGGGTCACTGTCATCGGTGATATCCAACAGGTCGGTCATACTGGGCTGGGTGGAAGTACCACGGTAGTTGATACGCAGGTTGCTCACCTTGTTAAAACGATAACGGAAGTCGAGGGTTGGGGCAAGATTGGTCACGGTACGGGTTGTATCCGTATGCAAGCCCTGGTAGTCCTGGATGAAATGTGACTTCTGGGGCTGGACCATCACGCCGACATTGAAATGATACTTGCTGCGGATGATGCGAAGCATCAGCTCAAAGTTATGGGTGTAGTTCTTATACTCAGAGAAACGGCTGAGGTTGGAATCCAGGTAATCTGACAGGGGATTGGACAGCAGGTTCAGGTATTGGTCCCATCCCCGATACATCGGATTGACCCCACTGAAGAAGTTCTCCCCTAAGTTACTGAAGTCGTAAGTGGAGCGGTCGCTCTTCTTATAACTATAGGTGTACTTATAGCTGAACTGCAGGAACACCGCCCTGAAGATCGGCTCACTGTAGGTGGTTTGCAAGCTATAGCTCCAGTTCTTGGTAGGTGTCAGGTTGTATCGGTTCGTCTGGTAGGTGGAGTCATTGCCCAAGATATTCTTCACCTGATACAGGTGGACATTGCTGTTGGACAGGCTCTTGCTGTCAGCATCGCTATAGCTTACGTCCCCCCGCAAGGTAAAGTTACGACCTTTGTTGTTCAACCTCCGGTTGTATTGCAACATGGCAGACGCACTTTTCGTGTCACTGTAGGAGATGGAGGTCTGCGAACGGGTATTGGTAATCATGCTGTCAGAAGCCAAAGCTGCCAACGACTCCGCGCTCAGAGGATCCGTGCTGACATAGCTGTAAGGGTCTGCGTTGAAGGCCGCGGAATTGCTGGTAGAGCGACCGTCGCTGGTGGAATAGCTGAACGTCGGCCGGAACATAATGTCCGTCAACGTATCCGGCTTCCATTCCAGGCGCATCCGGGCATTCCAACTATTGCTGCGGGTGTATTTCTGGCTCAAGGAGTTGGAGAATGAGTTCACGTTTCCCACGAAGTTCTCCGAAGAGGTCTTGGCATTGGCATCACCATCCGAGTGGTTCCACCTCAGGCTACCATCGATCTGCAGTTTCTTTCCATCGTCATAGTTGATGTTGGTCCCCCACATCTTTGACGCATTCAAGCCTTGCCTGCCTGCTCCGAAATTGCCACGACCGCCCCCACCGGGGAATCCCATGTCATTGGTGTTGTTAGCAGAGCCAAACATCATCACCCGGATCTTGTCCTGGAAGTAAGCGCCCATCAACCGATCGGAATAGCGGTTCTTGGTACCCGCGGAAAGGTCGATATTGCTGAATATTCCTTTGTTCATGCCTTTCTTGACCCCAAAGTCGAGGACGGTCTCCTCATTCCCGTCATCAATGCCTGTCACACGTGCCAGGTCACTCTTCTGGTCATAGGACTTGATCTTCTCGATGATAGAGGTTGGGATATTCTTCAGGGCTGTCTTGGTATCGCCGGTCATGAATTCCTTGCCGTCCACGAGGATCTTCTTTACTGTCTTTCCATTGATGGTGATCGTTCCGTCGTCGCTGACCTGTGCGCCCGGCAGACGCTTCACGAGCTCCTCAATGGTCGAGCCTTCCGGCGTACGGTAAGCCGCGGAGTTATAGACGAAGGTATCTTCTTTCAAGGTCACCTTGTTGGCACGTGCCGTCACGGTAGCCCCCTTCAGCATGATCGCCTCTGCGCCCATGACGATACGCCCCAGGGCAAGGTCCTTATCCTGGGCGATGACAATCCGTTTCACGGTCGTAGGATACCCCACGCTCGATATTCGCAATAGATACTTGCCGTTTGCGGGTGCGTTTACGAAGAAAAGGCCTTTCTCATTGGATACGGCTCCCGTCACATAAGTGCTGTCCATTTTCAAAAGCTGGATAGCAGCTTGCATCATCGGCTCTTTCGTGTCGCGGTCCTCCAGCATTCCCGTGATCTGACGGTTCTGGGCGGAGACTGCCATCGACAGCAGCGTCAACAGCAGCAGTAGAAGTGATTTTCTCATTTTTTGATTTCTGTTCATTATCTTTTAGACGCGCGAAATGGCATTCGGTTTAACCAAAGGGTGAAAAATAAGCTATTTTTTTTGTTTTTCGACTTATTTCCTTTACCTTTGTTCCCACGAACATACGTTACTTGATTATGGAGCAGAGAATTATTATTTCCAAGAATTTGAAGAGAGAATTGGCTTTGGCGATCTCCGAATGTGAGCACGACCGCCTCTTCGTCCTCACGGATGAGACAACCTCAGAGCAGTGCTGGCCGGTCATCAAGGGGTATTTCTCGCTGAAGGAAGCGACACTCATCACCATCGGAGCTACGGACACACACAAGGACCTTGACACGCTCGCCTCCGTCTGGAAGGCATTGGGCGACGGCGGGGCCACTCGCCATTCTTGCCTGATCAACTTGGGAGGCGGGATGGTCACCGACTTAGGGGGCTTCGCGGCATCAACATATAAGAGAGGTATCGACTTCATCAATATCCCCACCACCCTACTGGCCATGGTAGATGCGTCTGTGGGCGGAAAGACGGGAATCAATTTCAATGGACTGAAAAACGAGATCGGGGTCTTCAACGACAGTAAGTTCGTGATCTTAGACACGAACTTCCTCAAGTCATTGGATGCGAAGAATATCAATTCTGGTTATGCGGAGATGCTGAAACATGGGCTGATCAGCGAGGAGACGATGTGGGCTGAGCTGGTGTCCTTCGACTTGCAGCATCCTGATCTCAAGCAATTGCAGCGGATGGTAGCTGATTCTGTCCAGGTAAAGGAGAGGATCGTCAACGAGGACCCTAAGGAACATGGCATACGCAAGGCCCTGAACTTAGGCCATACCTTCGGGCACGCCTTCGAGAGCTGGGCGCTGAAGCGCACCCCAATCCTGCATGGCTATGCGGTTGCTTACGGTCTTATCCCGGAACTCTACCTGAGCGTGGTCAAGACCGGGTTCCCACAAGACAAGATGCGGCAGACGCTTCAATTCATCCGCGAACATTATGGCACCCTGGAGATCACTTGCGACGATTATCCAGAACTGATCACCCTGATGCACCATGACAAGAAAAACACGGCTGGCACCATCAATTTCACCCTGTTAGGGGGCATTGGGGATATCAAGATCAACCAAACTGCCACGGAAGAGGAGATCAAAGAGGCCCTTGACTTCTTCCGCGAAGGTTAGTCATTTGCCAATTGCTCAGCCTCTGCACGGGCGGGCTTGCCCGTCTCCGTGAAAGGCAGACGGTCGACAGGAACGTATTTGCGGGGCTGCCAGTATTTCGGCAGGACTTGCCGGCAAATCTCTGATATAGCGGGGAGATCCGTTGCTTCGGTCAGAAGGACAACGATCTCCCCGAATTTTTTATCTTTTCCCTTCGTAATCATATAGGGGACATGGAGATAAGGCCTCAGTGCCTTTTCCACTTCCTCGATCTGGATCTTGATGCCTCCACTGTCAATGACGTTGTCTTTCCTGCCCAAGACCCGGAAATGACACCCGTCTGGCGACAGCACTACCCGATCACGGGTCACCAAGCGATGGTCGCATACCAACGGGGCATCGATGACCAGGCATCCCTCCTCATCTTTGGAGACACGAACGCTCTCGAAAGGAGTGTACCAATCACTTGCCTCGTTGCCACTCAACCGTCTCAAGGCAATATGGGAGAGGGTCTCCGTCATCCCATACGTGCTCCATACTGCATGCGGGAACGACCTCAGTTCCTGGGCAAGGGCATCGTCGACAGCCCCTCCCCCAATGATCAGGTTCCTCACTTGCATCAGTCTCTCTCGCTCTGCCTGTACCTGCAGGGAGTTATAGACCTGCATCGGCACCATGGCAGCAAAGGACAAGGGCTCTTCGACATCGCGCAAGGGGTGCCCAGAAGGTGGCACGGAGATGAGTCTCAGTCCTCTTTCCAAGCTCCTCACCACCACCATCTTCCCGGCTATATAGTCCAAGGGCATGCAGAGCAGGGCTGTGTCGCCCGGTCTCAGCCCAAGGAAATCGCATGTGATACGGGCACTTGCCAGCATCCGCCTTTTCTCGACATACATCGGCTTGG
>CAJLYG010000219.1 GCA_905210845.1 uncultured Prevotella sp. | reverse complement strand
ACACCCCAAATGGAGGATTCTTCGTACCTTTACGGCGTCAACATACAACAATCGGAAAACAACGGAAAATCACTATGGCAGAGACAAGAGGCAAGAACAAGAATCTCATTGAAGCCGGCAATCCCCGCCTTCTGAGAAAGCCCGTCAAACAGGGCAAGGAGTATAGTCTGTATCTGGAGTACCAGATGGGCTATAACCACGACACCGGTACATCCATCCGCAAAAAGGAAACGCTTTCGCTCTATGTTATGGCAAGCCCGAGAACCGTCGGCGAGCGCCAGGCTGAGGGCAACCATGGCAAGCACCTTGCTATTCCTCATATCCTATTCTTCATCTGGTTGCAAATTGTCAAGGTCGAGGATGTGCAGCTCCAAGGCACGGACCACCAAACGGGTCGCGTTCACGCCAACACCACCATTTCCATCCGGGAAGAGCTTCTGTACCAGTTCATTCTGGCGTTTCTCCAAGCTCTTGACGCCAAATGGCATTCCCCGGAGATTCGTAATCTGCTCTTTGGTATATCCCAAGGCAAGGTGACGGAGGAAACGTTCGTCGTATTCATCAATCTCATAGTTGATCATTGCCTCCTGATGGGACAGGTCGTTGGTCACGCTTTTCTTGAAACGGTCGACAATCTTTTCCAAGATCGGTTGGTTAAAGACCATTCTCTTACCACTCATGACACTGGCCACATCGCCTCTGGTCAGCAGTTCCCCACTTTTCAAGATAATCCCATCACAGCCTGCATCCAAGACATCCACCCATAGCTTTTCATTCAGGATCTCACCCGTGAAGATCAAGACCTTGACCTTCGGATAGGTTTCCTTGGTCTGGCGGCAGATTTCGACACCTACGGTCGTAGACCCTCCCAGCCCTAAGTCGAGCAAGACCAAGTCGGGCAGCTGCTGCTTGATCAGCTTCCAGTAGGCAGGCTCGTTCTCTGCAGTCCCGATAATCTCTGCCTCAGGGATCTCATTTCTGAAGATTCCTTCCGTACCTTTCAACTCCAACGGTACATCCTCTACGATGATTACTTTAAATTTGTCCATTATCGTTCATCTTTTATATTTTCTTTGCCATCACAATATCGACCTCCGTGCCTCCGGTTGAACCTTGTACAGCCCCTATGCCACATCCACGGGCATTGGTTGTCTCGCCCATGTCACGGATAATCTGCCTACAAAGTAGGTAATGGATATCCAAGGTGGAAGGAGTAAACAGTTCCACACATTGCTTCTCTGTCAAGGACAACGAAGGGAGAGATACCTTTATCATAACGTATCGCAGTCCCTTTTCTGATATATCCACCACCGGGTTTCTTTCCCCTGAGAGTTTCTGTAGCAGTTCAAACAGATACCGGAGCATTTCCCGGTCGCCCATCACGGTCACCGAGGGTGCCCGTAAAGTAAAGGACTTGGGAAAGACCTCGGACAAGTCGACAGGGGCACAGGTCAATTTCACCGATTCAACCTGCCGTTGTGCCTGGGCACTCAAAAGGGAATAAAGTTCCTTGTAGTAAACCACCAATTCGTTCATCGCTTCCAAATGGTCGTCCGTCCCATCAATCAATTGTCTGATCCTCGACGGATAGTACATGGTCTCATGCTTGAGCGTACTCAAGCAATTGTCAAGGACGCTGTTGCTGATATGCAGCTTATCATCTTCCAATTGCACACGTTTGCATTCATCCTGTGCCAGTTCCATGCTCATCGTCTGGGCATTCTTGGCCTTGATACTCGACCGGAGGGCTTCCTCGATTTGCCTGACGACATCATTCAGGACAGGGAACTGGGCTTCCAGCGATGGGTCCTGTGAGTCCCAAATCGCACGAATATGATGGAGCTTCTCCTGATGCGACTGACGGGATAACAGGATGTCGTTGATCTTGTTGATACGATCAATACAAATCCGGTAATACAACCGGTGCCTGTAATATAGGAAATAGTAAGCCGGGATGATCATGACCAGCAGGATTACCAGTAGGATCACGGATACCGTCTTGCTGTTCTCCGACTTTTGCATGACCCGCACGTAGTCTGACAGCGTGTTATCTGCAGAACTCTCGCGGAACAGTTGCGTGTACACCTTATTATTATAAGAGTATTCCGACCATCTATGCAAAGCCAAGGCAGCGACGGCACTTTCATTTCTCATGTCCAATATAACTTGATAGTTGACCGGCAAGGTATCCCTGAACCATTTAATTTCTGCCGGCACGCCTGCATTGTGCGTGATACTCACCATCAAGTCCTTTCCTTTCGGATGGACAGTCAGATAAAACCTGTTCAGATAACTACGTACAGAATCCGCATATTGCAAGGTACGCCCATAACTCCCATTGATATTAGAGAAATAGGCAGAATCCGCGAACATCGCAGCCTGATTTAAATAGGCATTCGAAACCGGCTTGATGACATGTTTCTGCACGACTTTAGACGACAAGGGCCTTGCCCCGATCGCACCGACCATCCCGATGTTCAGCAACAAGAACAGGACAACTCTTGCCACTCCTTTCGGAAGGCGAATATGGAAAAGGCTTCCTTGGCCGACGACACTGGATGCAGAGATGGAGCAAACATCGAATATCTTGCTGAGTTTCTTGTATTTATCAATAATCCCCTTGCAGTTCATCAGCCCGAATCCATGACTTTTCTGGACCGTGCCGCTATCACTGTCAATAATCGGCTTATGGTCAAAGAGATGAGCCACCTGCTCTTCTGTCATGCCCTGCCCCGTATCCTGGATGCTGATCTCCACATAATCAGCACATTCCTGGGCACGGATGAGGACCTTCCCACCCGCATTCGTATATTTCCGGGCATTATCGGCAAGCGTGTTGATCATGAATAGGGTCAAGGTCTTGTCTGCCTTTACCACGGCCTTGGTAGGCTCGACGACCAGTTCCACGCCCTTCAAGGAAAATCCTAACCTACCCTTTCTTACGATGTCAAACAACGACTGCACTTCAAAGCTCTCAATGTGCAGGCTCAGTTCCCCTTGCCTTAGTTGGATCCATTCCGTCAGCACGCTATTGTAATCATTGATCTTGTCCGTCAACTCCGCTACGTATTCATACCGTTCTTTCCTCACTTCCGGTTGCTCATGAGAGCTGTTCAACTTATGAACCTCGTGGATGATACGGTCAATGAAGGGCATGATGCTGTTCACCAACGAAATCTTGGCACGCTGCTCTAAGTTTCTCTTTTTCCCATTCTCCACATGGAGCCTTGCCACAGAGAGATCGTCCAAAACCTCCTCATATTGCTCCGACTGTTCCTTGAGCTGTTGCTCATTCCTTTGCTTCCATTCCTCCAAGGGCTGCAGGAACGTTTCCAAGGAATATTTCCTGTCGCTCTTCCTTCGCATGTGGTCGAAGACGAATAGCAAGAAGGTCACGAGGAATATGGCAAGGATAACAGCCGCTATCATCCAGTTCAATTGACTCGACGACTGGTCCAACTGCCCAGCCCGGGCTTCCAGCTGACGATCCTGCCGAGTCTGCTCCTGAAGATCGAGATAGATATTACGGTTATAGTCACTATGAGGCTTATCGTCTACGGCAGAATAGACCAGGCATAGCTGCTCACGGATGGATGCCACCAAATCAGGTGCCCGATTGATCACTGTATCTCTGTTCAAGGCATCTTGAAGGCAGATCAAGGCAGACTGATAATCCTTGATGTCCCAATAGCATTCTGCCAAGGTCCGGTAAGCTCCTGCCGTCTGGTAGACATCCCCAAAACGGAGGAAGATGTCCAAGGCACGTTGCGCGAGGTTACCAGCGAGCAGAGAGTCAGGCATATTATCCACATTCAGGAAATAGATCGAAGGATGATTATCCCTGATCAGGATCTTCCGGGCATGGTCGGATTGCAAATGTTCGCTCAAGGCTTCCATTGAATTCGCTTCCCAATACGGATAATGGGCCTGCACGGCACCGATATAGCATCGCATCAAATAGTCGAACTCAGTCTGGTTAATCTCTTCCTGGGTGCCTGCCGTGATGATCCCTCCAGACCCCACATTATAGAGATAGTTAAGATACTGAGCCGTGTCCTGTTGCACAGCCCCCATGGGATCGATATCCGCCAACGCCTTGATCGACTGTCCCTTCAGTCCTACGTAATAAAAGTAAGTAGAGGTAACGATATCAAACTCAGTGACGGCATAGATCATCCTCCGGCGTTGATGCTCGGAGAGAGCGCCCTGCTCTTCCTCGATCCGATGGCGCCTACGGGCTGCACGTTCCTTAAAATCATAAAAATCCTTGTTCCTTGACTCCCTTTGGCAAAGGCGCATCAACTGGATGTCACCTATCAACAGTTCCACTTGATTGTCCGTAATATGGCTCACCCTTTCAAGCAGTTGGTGGGCATGGGGATAATTCATCTTCGCTATGCTCACGAACGCCAGGTTGTTATATGCCTCTGCCTGACCGGCAGGATAATCCGAGGCAAGGTGCAAGGCCCTTTCCGCATATACCTTTGCAGAATCGAGGTTTCGGTAATGGTATGAATAGGAGATATGGTTCAGCCTGTCCACTTCATCCTGATGCTTAGGTGAGCAAGCTGAAAAGAGGAAAAGGCCTAATATGGACAAAAGCCATACCAGGCCTTTTACAAAGCAATATTTATCTGCGAGCCTTGGCAATATATCCTAAAGCTTCAACGCATTTATCCGTGATGGCCTTCCAGTTGGCAGCAGCAATAACATCCTTGGGGAAGAGCTTTGATCCCATTCCTACGCAAAGGACACCTGCCTTGATCCATTCCGTCAAGTTCTGTTCATCGGGAGAGACCGCGCCTGTCACCATGATATTGCTCCACCGCAATGGTCCTAAGATATTCTTCACGAAGGAAGGCCCGCCCACATTGCCTGCGGGAAAGACTTTCGTCACATCACATCCTAACGCCTGGGCATTGCTCACCTCCGTCATTCGCCAAACATAGAAAACTCTGGATATTGATCCTCCT
>CAJLYG010000218.1 GCA_905210845.1 uncultured Prevotella sp. | reverse complement strand
TGGGCACAGGCTTCCCTCCAAGCTGAGCCTGCACCTTCCTTACCTTGTCGCGGTTGGCCTTCTGAGCTTCTGCCATGTCATGGAGCCGCTTCTCAAGCTCACGGTCAAACTCCTTGTTCTTTACTTGACTGAGGATGGCCGCATATCCAGCCTCGTCAACGGTAAATGTCTTGCCACAGTTAGGGCATTTCAGTTCTCTCATCATTTTTTCTCCTTTTTAGTAATTTACGATGCAAAGATACACGACAAGTGTGCAGCCATCCTTCATAGAAAAAATATAGGCAATATTTTTAGAGTCTGCAAATGTTTTCCCGTTTTTATGTTCGACCGTTAAGCAATGTTGTCGCCTCCTTGTGTTCTTCCAGTATGCGCATATTCTAATGGGGACAAGTCCCCAAGCCGCCCTTATAGTGGGATGGTTATAGCAAAGGCAAGGTGAAGGCAACAGATTTATTCAACTTGCTCTAAATTCCGTAGGGCTCATCCCATACTTTCGCTTGAAGGCCGTGCAGAAGTGGCTGGGATAATCATAGCCCAGTCTGGCCCCGACCTCTGCTATGGGCAGACTTGTGTCGAGGAGATAGCGGATGGCTAAGTCCATACGGTAATCGAAGAGATACTGGAAGACGGTGGTGCCAAACTCCTGCTTGAAGGCTTTCTTCAGCGTACATTCGTTGGTGCCTACCATGGCGGCAAGGTCATGAAGGGAGGGCATGTCCTGGTAATGGGAGAGGATAAGGTCCTTGGCGTCGTGCATCTTGTCGCGGAGGAGCAGGCTAGTGTAACCGCTCCCGGGGGAGAGACTGTCAGGGTCAAGGAAGCCGGAGAAGCAGTCGATGATCTTCGACTCCATGTACCGGTAAGCATTACGCCCCATCAGATGAGCCTGGCCAATATCGTTTGCAGCACGGATGACGGCCTTCTCCATCGGTCGGTTTTCGTTGAGGAAGACGTGCGTGTTGTCGTGGCAATGGGTAAAGACGGACAGCGACTCGAAGACCTGTGCGTTGTACCCCATGAGATTTTCGATAAATTGTTGTGGGATGACGATGCTCAGAATGTCGAGTGATAGGTTGCGGCTAAGATTAACGTTCAGCCCTCCCTCACCGCTGATAAAGCAGAGGTTGGCATCACCCGCCCGCCACAAAAGCTCTTGGCTCTGTCCTTTCCCGGAGTAGACGTTCTTGGATCCGAATCCTTTAGTAGCGATAGAAAACATGAGAGCTGGGCGTACCTCGTGCATCACCTGAAAGCCAGTATTGTCTTCCTTACCATGGAAATGCTGCCTCATGATGCCGAACTTGTCGTAGTGCCATTCGTTGAGAGAAGCTTCTAAGATAGACGTCTCTATATGATTGCTCCGCTGGATGCCGTGGTTGTCTCGAAACACCAGGCCGCTCATCTGTACGACTTTGTCCTTGATTTTTCCATCTTGTATAATCTGACAGTTTATCATTGTTGGAGTCTTTAGCGATTATTACACCACGTTGTTGCAAATTTACGCAATTCTATTGATAAAAGTCAGTAAAGTCGCAATTTTTTTTCTTGCCATTGCTACTATTCCGTTATATTAAAGTCGGTTCCTCGATTATAACCTAATTTTGCAGGCAATCAGAAAACCGAAACTAAAGAGGTCTTCGTGTTGCCTCGGAGGAACGGAGATAGTACTTCAGTCCATAGACAAAATGCTTGAACTGGGCTTCGGCTGGCACAGGCTTGCGTGAGAGCATACTCTGCAGATAGCCGTCAACATCAGTCTGAGTGAAGTCATCATGGAGTTTGTCAATGAACACTATTTTTCTTCGGCATATTAATACTGTAAGAGGATTTAGCGGTCCTTCCAACGTGGAGGACCGTCCCCTCGATAGATAATATAATAACGAAAAATAACGAAACATGTGGCGCTTCGGAGCTTTAGCTTTTACGCGCCGCGGAAATTAGTACAACAATGGAAAGATTAAACGCTAAGAAGATCGCGTTGACAGCGATTAGCTTGTTAACAATGACGACAATCTGGGCTAAGACTTCAGATGTGGATAGCATGCGTCATTCAAAACTTGTTGACACTCAGCTTTTGAAAGAAGTGGTCGTTAAGAGCAGCCTCCCTAAAACGAGGGTGAAAGGTGATGCCATGCGTACAATCGTCAATGGCACCATCTTAGAGAAGGCAGGCTCATGCACGGATGTCCTCAACCGCATTCCTCAGCTCAAAGCAGAGAAAGACGGTGCAGTGGAGGTCTTCGGCCGTGGTAATGCCGAGGTCTATATCAATGGCAGAAAAGTACAGGATCTCAAGGAACTCTCCCGTATACAGTCTGACCAGATAAAGCTGGTCGATGTAGTGCAGAACCCTGGCGCTCGTTATGCGGCAAGCGTGAAGGCTGTGGTCCGCATTACACTCAAGAAGCAACAGGGCGAGGGATTGAGTTTTGTCGAGAAGGCGAGTGTAGGTTATCACTATGCTTCTACTGCAAGCAATAACCTCGACGTCAACTATCGCCATGGCGGACTCGATGTGACAGGGTCGCTCTGGGCTGGTTACGACTATGCCAACAAATTCTTTCAGGAGAATATTCTGACTTATCAGGTAGCAGAAAAACAATATCGTGGAGAGAGTCATCAGAACGCTAAGATGAAATGGAGAGGATGGTCGCCCCAGATTCAACTGAACTATATGATTGATGAGAATCACTCTTTTGGCGCCTATTATAAATGGGACAATCATCCTTGGCAGAACTTCAGCGGATGGCTGAACACTGAGTCGTACGAGGATGGCAAATACCGCGAGCTCTCCGAGAGCAATATCTATCAGAAGACTACTTCCAAGAAGCACATCTTCAATGCTTATTACAATGGCAAGGTAGGGAAGTTAGGTATCGACTATAATGCCGACGGCCTCTTTAACGTCACCAACGACCCCAACGGCACAGAAGAAAATATCACCGATGGGGATGGCAACAAGGCTTTCAGAAAGGTGGATAACTTCACGAAAAGCAAGAACCGTTTCTGGGCAACCAAACTCGTCTTCACCTATCCTGTCGCTAAAGGAACGTTGACACTCGGCGGCGAATATAGCTACAACAACCGGACAGACAGCTACTCATATAAGAGTGAGCAACAGTTGCCTGTTTCCAATAACGACACCCGCATCAGGGAGTCGATGACGGCAGGGTTCATAGAGTATGGCCGGAACTTTGGCCACCTCTTTGCACAGGTAGGCGTGAGGTATGAATACCTCAACACGGGTTATTATGAGTCGGAGAAACGGCAGGAGAATATGAGCAGAAAATATGGCGACTGGTTCCCTACTGCAACGCTGAGCATGCCTCTCGGCAAGGTGCAGCTGAGTCTCTCTTATCGTCAGGACATCATGCGGCCGGAATATGGGAATCTTACAAATTCGACCATCTATATCAACAGGTATACTTACCAGACGGGCAATCCTTATCTCCGGCCAACCTATTCGCATGTCGTCTTGTTGAATGCGGCCTATAAAGCATTCAATTTCGTGGTGAACTATTCGCATACGAAGGATGTGACGACACTTCTCACCGAGCCCTATCCGGGGAGCGACGACCCGTTGTTGAGCATCATCCATCCCGTGAATTCAAAGGATGGTTACGACAAACTCGTCATCAATCCTTCCTTCCGTCCTACGTTAGGAAAATGGCATCCGCTATGGAGTGCAGGCCTGATCATGCAGAACTACAAGACGCTGACGGCAAGCGGAAGGGGGATGACAATGAATCGTCCTTTTGGCCAATTCGTGTGGAACAACGATATCGAGCTCCCTGCGCAATTCCGCCTTAATGCCTGCCTGCAACTGAGGACCAAAGGTGACTATGACAATCTCCGCATGACCAAAACGGCATGCAACATAGGTATGGGCGTTCAACGAGATTTCAATCTCAAGTCTCTCGGTAAGCTCACTACTGATTTGCGGTGCTATGACATTTTCAATACAAACAAGAGTGGCGTGACCATTTATGGTATCAGAGAACTGACCTCCTACAATCCCAGTCGTCGCTATTTCTCGCTCGACATTACGTGGAAGTTTAATGAGGCAAAGAGTAAGTATCGCGGCACGGGAGCCGGACAGGAGCAAAAAGCAAGAATGTAGACTGTCTTATAATGTAGATATAATGTAGAACAATGGAAAATAACGAAAAGGAAAATGTAGTGATTGATGATTTCGACTTCTCCCTGATAGCCGATTTCTTCAGACGTGTAGACAGACAGGGACCTGGTGGTGATTTGGAGACACGACTCGCTACCAGTTTGATACCCAACTTCAATCGGGAAATACGTATTGCGGATATCGGATGTGGCACGGGGAGCCAGACTTTCGTGCTGGCTGACGAATACGATGCGGATATTGATGCGGTCGATTTGCTTCCGGAAATGATAGAGGGTATTCGCGAGAAAAGTAAGGCAAGAGGCTTGGAGGATTGTGTTCATGCTGTACATGCCTCAATGGATGCACTGCCTTTCGAAAAAGAGTCGTATGATCTCATTTGGGCGGCGCTTCGGTCTGCTTGTCAAACTCGTCGTAGATATTGCCGACGATTTCTTCCAGCAAGTCCTCCATCGTGACGATGCCGCTCATGCCGCCGTACTCATCCACGACAATTGCCATGTGGATTTTTTTCACCTGCATGTTGCGGAAGAGCTGGTCAGCCTGCACTGTTTCCGGCACGAAGTATGCCTCGCGCAGCAGCGCGCGCAGGGATTTCGGGTTGTCGGACTGGGCGTTGAGCAAGAAGTCGCGCGTGTTGAGGATACCGATGATGTCGTCCATGTTTTCGTTGTAGACGGGGAAACGGCTCAGACCGGAATCGCAGATGGTGCGGAGGATTTCGTCCTCCGTATCATCCACCCAGATGCTGGTAACGTCGGTGCGGTGGGTCATGACCTCTTCGGCAGTGGAATTGTTGAACTCGAAGATGTTTTCGATCATTTCCTTTTCCGCTTCCTCAATC
>CAJLYG010000217.1 GCA_905210845.1 uncultured Prevotella sp. | reverse complement strand
GGTATGACCGGTCATACCACTGTTTCTGCTGTAAATTTTCCAGTTTTCATCAAACAGGTTGATGCCGCTATGTTCCGGATCAAGCACTTCCATGTTTGCTTCCCACAGAGACGGAATCGTTCCTACATCCTTCCAGTATCCGTTGAAATGATAGGCATACATCTTTCTTCCGTCACGCAGAAGATTTGGAATAATATTGTTTCCAAAATCATTCTCGGAAGTCGGGTCAGCCTCATCCTCGATCAGATATTTCTTTAAAATATCCCAGTTAAATATGTAAATTCCCATAGATGCGAATCGACTTCGGTTCAACACTTCCCAAGCCTATAGCATTGACCGATTGGCGAAATCGAGCGATGATGCAGAAAACAGTATCTCGATCAGTTACAACAGATCCGTGACCCGCCAACACACGGTCAACAGATCACGCTACGACATGAATGACAGCACGATCTCAACGGCCGAGGACAAATATATGACCTTAAAGAACGATGAGTTCACCCTCGACTACCACCATACGATCAATGCAGACAAGCACTTTGGCAAAGCCAATGTCAAAGTAACCGCTGCACAGTCGGACGGATACTCGCAAATGACCAACGGAGACACACCGATTGCTTCCCAGCGAGTTCGCATCCCGGAAGTGAACGCGAAGGCAAACATTCAACAGACCTACACGCTTGGAAAAGGACAATTGGCATGGAACTCACTCATCGACTACCATCACTCCCAGAACGCGCTCTATATCAACAAGGATAAGATCAAATACGACAATAACCTTTGGCATACCTTCCACTCCCTTGGCTATAATCGCAATGCCGGACTTTGGAACTGGCGCATTCGAGGCGAGGTGGAAGCAGAGAACCTAAACGTGGTGAAGGACAACTGGAAATTAGGGATGACGCTCTCGCCTGGCGTGAGTTTCAAGGATGACAATACTCGTTTCTATGTCAATGTACCACTGACAGCAGTACGATACACCCGACAGCAAGAATCCCTTTTGTTGCCCTCGCCCAGCATAGGACTCTATCAAGATTTCAATTTCCGCAACAGCCTCAACCTGAACGTCAACTACGCCGAGCGAGCTGCTTCCTGGACGTCCTTTGCCTTGGACAGCCTGCAACTCGACTATCGCACTTTTCAGCAGGCCGCCGACTTTATCCCACGCACCAAGACCTTAACTGGCAATCTGAATTACCAGTACAAACGTCCCATCTTGCACTTCTTCGCCGATGCCACGCTCACCGGAGGACGCACTTGGAACAATATGACCAGTGACTTACAGATCAGCAACGGGAAATACAAGTACACCTTCCTCAAGCATCGCACCCATCATGACTTTCTCAATGGGACGCTCTCCCTGTCCAAGGGAATCTTCCCCTGGCACCTCAAGACCAGTTTGGATATCACAGGAAGCCTCGTGCGCGGAGAGCAATATTCCGCAGGAGGCGTCAACCCATTCCATTACCGGAACCTTTCATTTCAACCTGGAATTCTCTTCTCCCCGACATTCATGGAAGTCGACTACAATGGAACCTTCTCCATCAGCCGATCGAAGGTAGGCGATCAAGATGTCAACAGCCTCTTTGACTGGAAGCAGCAGTTGGGACTTACCTCCACGATCCAGCACGTTGACCTCTCCCTGACAGGCATTCTATACCATAATGAATTGCAAGACTCACCATCTGTCAACACCTTATTAGTAGATGCTGATATGACTTGGAGAATGAAAAACCTGCGTCTTAAGGCAAGCCTGCACAACCTCTTCAATAAGAAACAATACACGCAAACCCACTATAGCGGCGTTGGCATCTTTACTGACGAATATGAACTCCGTCCCAGAGAGTTCCTCGTCTCCCTGCAATTCTCTTTATAAACCTATCCCATAGATCGTGATCATGAATGCTGATGATGGCCAACCTATGTATTGACGAGGATGAGACTCATGACACACTACTCATTTCCCAAGATCTGGGAAGCGTGTTCCTTTACCTTGATCTCCTTGGGACCCATGATACGGGTGATCACGCCATCCTCATCAGCGATGAATGTGGTGCGGAAGACACCCATGTGCACCTTTCCATAGAGTTTCTTCTCTCCATACACGCCCAACGTATTGACAAGCCTGAGCTCTGTATCGCAGATCAGCGGGAAAGGCAGACCGTACTTCTCAATAAACTTATGATGGGATTTTGCATCCTGCGTGCTACAGCCTATCACTACATACCCTTCGGAAAGGAAGCGCTGATAGTTGTCCCTCAGATTGCAAGCCTCATTGGTACAACCCGGCGTTGAATCCTTAGGATAGATGTAAAGCACGACTTTCTTTCCTTTCAACTCACTCATTTTCCACTCTTTGCCATCCTGGTCAACGCCAAGGATCTCTGGCAGTTTCTGTCCTATTTCCATCATATACAATCTCTTTCAATGATTTACGGGCACAAAGATAGTAAATATATCCGGGAACTGCAAGACATCAAACAGGGAATAAAAGACTGTTAGCAGATTGTGAAAGCTGTTAAAAAATGATAGAGAATGGAGACCCTACCAGATTTTTTTGTAATTTTGTCGCGACAGGATAAAAGAGAAACAAGATATTTATTGTATCATACAAAAACATTTAGAACGATGAAAGAACTAAAAGGAACAAAGACAGAGCAGAATCTCCAAGAAGCATTTGCTGGAGAATCAAAGGCACATGCCAAGTACACTTACTATGCAAGCAAGGCAAAGAAAGACGGCTTTGAGCAGATCGCTGCCATCTTCAACGAGACCGCTAACAACGAGAAGGAGCATGCCAAGTTATGGTTCAAGCTTCTCGAAGGTGGCGAGATCAAGGATACTGTCAGCAACCTGAAAGACGCTGCAGCCGGAGAAAACTATGAATGGACAGACATGTACGACCGTATGGCAAAGGAAGCTGACGAGGAAGGCTTCCCAGAGATCGCCCGGAAGTTCCGTGCCGTTGGTGCCATCGAGAAGCATCACGAGGAGCGTTACCGCAAACTTCTGAAGAATATAGAGGATGCCATCGTCTTCAGCCGTGACGGAGACAGCATTTGGATTTGCCGTAACTGTGGTCATATCGTAGTAGGCCCGAAGGCTCCGAAGATCTGTCCGGTTTGCAGTCATCCCCAGAGCTTCTTCGAACTGAAGGCTGAGAATTATTAATCCGTATCCCAACAAGATACCCTCTGCCACCTACAAATGACAAACAGGACGGCAGACGTCAAGTGAAAGAAATCTTATCATTAAGCGTGTAGCCTTGCTACCTTACTTGGTGGTAAGATTTCTTTTTATCGCATGCAGCCATAATAGTTGCATGCGGATATCGCACTGATTATTAATGAATTAAGATTAAAAAGTAAAAGGTAACCTTTTACGAGACAAGAGATGACCTTTCGCAAGGCAGGAGATAATCTTTTACGATGCAGGAGATGACCTTTTACGATGCAGGAGTTGATCTTTTACAAATGCAAACGAACATGGAAATCGACGGAAAGACCATCAGCAGATACGGCGCGACAGACAAGTCCGTGCCGGTAGTATATCTCCATACCTTTCAACATGAGGGTGAGGCCATCTATCAACAATGCCAGAAAATAGGAACCCGGCAGTTTATCCTCGTGGAGATTGACGGCATCGACTGGAACGCAGAGATGTCACCATGGCCAGCTGAGCCTATTTTCAAGGGAGAAGGCGGTTATGCAGGAAATGCCGGCAAATGGCTTGCTACGCTCCTCTCGTCTGTCATACCCAACGTGGAAAAGGACCTTCATGTCAGCAAGCGGTATCTCGCAGGCTACTCCCTCGCCGGACTGTTCGCGCTATGGGCAGCCTATCAGACAGATGCCTTCGATGGGATCATCTCCGGATCCGGGTCACTCTGGTATCCCCATTTCCTCGACTTCGTCCACGGGCACACATGGACAAAAGAGCCAGAGTGCATCTATCTATCCTTGGGCGACCGGGAGCGGGTCACACGGAACCCCGTTCTCAGCACCATTGAGGACAACACCCGCCAGCTCTACGAAGAATACAAGTCTGCCGGCCTGAATGTCATCTTCGAGCTGAACAACGGGAACCACTACATGCAACCCGACTGGCGCATGGCAAAAGGGATCCAATGGACCTTAAGGAGCCATTCTACCGCACTCCCCTGACGCCCATCTTCCGGTGCAGTTCACGCTGGATTCTCCGCCTGGATGTCTGGGACGGGTCATAATTCAGATACAACACGCCACGCCGTGCATCCCAGAATGCGGTACGCACGCCACGAATAGACCGGGCGATAGAATCCACCTGTGCCTTTGAATGTGTCACGCTGTCCATACGCAGGTAGCACCGGGCATGATGGGAATGAGCGAGAGCACTGCCTGAGAACGACAGTGCCCACAAGAGAACCAAAGCCATCTTCTTCATCAGTCATCCTCTCCTGTTTCTTCTTTCTTCATTTCTGAAAGGATATAGTAAGCCCCACTGAGCGCATATTGCGCATGAGGCTGACTGTCATCCCACTGTTTCACTTCTACATAATCGTTTTCCTCACGTCCCTTCTCAATCCTCACCGGGTGGAACGTCCACTTTCCCTTTTGCCGTGTGACGGTAAAGGCATAGTCCTTGCCATTCTCCTCGACGATCCCATCACTACGAAGGGCACGGCACCGCACCACGTCCGTTGCCACCTTCCCACAGAGATACAAGCCCTCCACGAGTCCTTGCCGGGGACCTTGGATGGTAGCACGCACATGGGCAGCCTTGGGGTTACTGTCGAAGATCTTCCCGATGGAATACACCTTCCCCGTATAACGGGCGCCTCCGGCTGATTTCAGGACAAAGTCAACCTGCTGTCCAACCTTGATGGAAGGGAGGTCCTTTTCAAAGACCAGCAAGTCGGCGTAGACATGATCGAAGTTAACGATCTTGAACATCGGCTGCTGATTGTCCACATACTGTCCCGTAGCCGCTTGGATTTGCTCC
>CAJLYG010000216.1 GCA_905210845.1 uncultured Prevotella sp. | reverse complement strand
AATAGCCCGCAAATTTTTCATCGCATCTCGCAGCTTCACGGACGAGGGCAAAACGTTGCTTGAGCACCCGCTTGACAACAGCACAAAGTGCTACTCGCAGCTCGACTGCGGCTGGGCACAGAACGGCGCCCTCTTTTGCGCAATAGAATCCCTTCAGGGTTCTAGTGCGCTATAACCATGCTGCGCATGGATTGCTCTGCGAGGCCTTCAACACATCGATGAGCCAGTCACCTATGTCAATCTTCCTGCCCCGTTCCTCATCGTTCGCACATCTTTGGAGAAGGTCGGAAACGATAACCTTCTTGGGCAGGAACAGATGACGGGCCTTGTCCTTCCATTCGTCATAGGCATCGACGTCCGGGAAGAGAATGACGGTACGGTTGACCAGAGCCGAGGTCCGGTATGGAGTGAGATTACATTTTCCGCATGTTGCCAGCCATGTGTAATCGGGATAGACAAGGGAACCGAGCAACGCACTCTTCTCAGACTCCACAATGGCAACTACATTATTTATATTGTCACCATGGAGTTGATGCTCACCGAAAAGGCATTGCTGAAGCATGAAGTCGTCACTGAGCTTGCCCGAGCGAATGAGTTTGGAATGAACCCAGTCAACAGCATTTCCTTCCTTGACACGGTGACCGGTAGCTGCATTATATTGCATTATCTTCCCGGTGCGGACATTGCTACTGAAGTCTATCTGCCAATAGATGATGCTGCCGTTGCGTGTCGAACCGATAAGGTAGCGGCACTGAAGCCGCTCCAAATCAGTCTGACTGACGTGGCACTCATTCTTGAGGAAGCGGAAGAAGTTATTCTCCATACTGAATGAGTCGACCACATAGTCGAACGGGACATAACTGGGCTGTAGGTTAGAACGGTTCATCATCGCCTTGTTCGCTTGAAGTTGATTTTCCTGCTGTCCCACCAAAGACATGGGACGGTTGGGACACTTGGGACAGTTGATCCTGAACAGTTGTCCCATCTGTCCCCGGTGTCCCACCTGTCTCTGGGACACCCGACTTCGACTGCTTCAACAACCGGTCCACCTGAGACTTCGATATTCCGACCTTGTCAGCTATCTGCCGAAGAGAGAGGCCTTCGTCGGATAACTGTCTGACTTCATCCATCTGCTCCTCACGGATGTAGATGCGAAGGTGTCGACTTTCGAGATCTGTGCCCTGCGGTACGAACTGCACCATAGCCTCAACTTTTTCGATGTTGCAGACCATCACGTTGTCGGAGCCATAGCGCGTCTCACAATTACGCACCTTGATCTGCTTGATGTAGCGCATGTTGCCCGCCTGTGCACTCTTGCCAATAGCGAAGGAACTGTCGATAAAGTTAAACAGTTTCTTGCTGCCTGCAAGATCATTCTGGGTGATCGGCATCGACATGTTGCGCTTGGGCGTATGAGCAATGATAAGGATGGAGAAGCCGTATTTGTTTTTCAATGCCCTCAGACGCTGCACAAGTATGGCGGCGTCCTCGCCTTTCTCCATCTGCATGCAAAGGATGGAGATGTTGTCAATGATGAGTACCTTGGCTTCCGCTGCAACTGCAACCTGCTCGATATTCTTGATCAAAGCATCCTCGAAGGGCTCGGTAAGATTAGCTGAGAGCGACAGATCCATGTCCACACGGTAGAGATTGGAAGGGAACCGGTGCAGACTGCCATCAGATCCCGTGCAACGCAGCTGGAACTGCTTCTCTGACAATTCAAAGTCAAAGTAGAGAACCTTTTGAGTCCTGGCGATGTCAGCCGCGATCTGAACGGCGAGGATGCTCTTACCGACATTGCTGTCGGCAAAGAGGCAGCATATCTCGCCCTCAAACCAGAACTCACCATACAGCTGGATGGGGTTCTTCTGCATGCTTGCTTCAGAAAGAGCCTGGTTGACACTTTTGATGGAGAGCATGCCAACTGTCTGCGGCACACCGGCGTTGGTCTGCTCTGCTTTCTGAAGCTCAGCCCCGATGGAGGCGAGCTTCTGTCCGGGGGTAAGCTGCTCAGGCATAGGTCTTGCCCTCCATGATTCGTTTGACATCTGTGAGACGGTAATGGTTACGGCTGCCTATCTTGACGGGGACAAGATATTTGCGCTTGGCCCACGTCCACAACGTAGCGTCGCAGACGTTAAGCATCTGCTGCGCTTCCTTCTTGGTTATGAGCTTGTTAGCATCCGAGGGGTTGCTGCCTTCAGCAGGCTGCTGGGCAGATGCCGGTGCAACCGCGCTCGATTGCATGGCCATTCCGAGGCGAAGGAGTGTCTCCACACCCTTCGCAGAGATGACGAACTGCACGTTGCCGTCGTGCTTCTTAATGGAATCAAGGAGACCGTGAGCCAAAAGTAAGGTCTCGTAATCACGCTCACTAGCGTGAGATGGGATTGGCTGCATATACTGCATAGAGGTTAATGTTTTTGTGTGCAATGGGTGCGAACACCACGTTGCACAGGTTAGAGTTAAAAAAAAGATTTCGAGAGCCCATAATCTCCCACGTCGTACAAATGTAAAAAAGCCATAGGCTTGACTTTTTACAATACAAAGTTAGTGATAATTAAGACAAAATGAATGCCAAATCATCAAGAAATCACTAAAAAAGATGATTTTTATTCACTTTTCCATTGAAAAAGGCGAAAAATGCGGTAGAGAAGCACACGAATTAACCAAGTAGATGTTGCCGGTTTTAATGTCGAGGTAGACGAAGGGAGTACACTTAGTGCCTAAAATACCTTCATCTTGGTGCCTTAACTTGGTCCCTTACTTGGTCCCTTAACGAATTTAGGGACCAAGATGAAGAAATCATAAGTTCTTGGTTATACTTGTTAACTTGCTTATTCGCAGTTACTTATATTAATAGTATCATCTTTTCATCTTGGTGCCTAAAATCCTTCATCTTGGTGCCTAAAATGGTTAGGCACCAAGATAAGGCACCAAGATGAAAGACTATTTTACTGCAACATATTGCTGATATTTGCTTGTAGGCTGTTCAGGTTTAGTCATCTTAAGCTTACCTTGAGTCAGCAAAAGCTTAATATACTTGTTGCGAAATTTGGTTCTGTCGCTATACCCCATAAAATTAAGGATCTCAGTAATTGATCTTGGCTCCTTACAATAAAACAATAGTTTATCGAGTTCTGTTTTGCTCGGGACAAGTCCACGATGCCTTTTGACAGGTGCCTCGGAATCATTGTGTCTGCTGATATTGTCTAAGTTGGGCCGTAATACGACCTCAAACACCGTGATCTTGTCTACATTGAAGTCTATAGGCGGGTTGCCATTCTCCTTGAACAACTCCTTGACACGGCTGACGCCGCGGTTGAACATGTTGACATACCCAAGACTTTTAAGAGCCTCGGCTATGATAGGATTACGGTAGTCGTTGACATGAGGGAAGTTCTCTGGGCGGGCCTTACCATAAAGACCACCAGCATTCATTATCTCAATGCGGTCACTGAACTCATAATAGCGTATAGGCATGTTGGAACTGTAGTCCCTGTGCATCACGGCATTGAGCAGCAACTCTCGGATGGCCTCCTTTGGATAGTTCACTACTTGCTCTTCACGGAAGGCAGTGACAGGAACGGGCCGTGTCGTTACCACTGAGTTCTCAGTGAAGGTATCGAGTTTTGGCAGCATATCGAAGAGGCATGTACTGAACGCGCGCTCATTAAGTATATCGGAAGCTTTGTCAGTGCCGGCAAACTTAACGTACTGAACGTAGGCACCCGGTATGAATGTCTTGGGGCGGATGCCAAAGAGTATGACAGCTGCGTTGGTCGGGCAATGATTCTCCATGTCGTAGAGACCGACGGAAGCCATCTGTTCTTCCAGGCTGCGATGATCCTGGGCAAGCACATCCGCATCCACGGCCTGAGGAAGATAGCCGTTGCGTACCATATCTATATTGAGATCACGAAGTTTAGCCCGCAGACATGGTGTCACGTCGAATGTTGCCATATTGGCGGTGCGTCGCTCTGTCAGGATGCGCTCTTCATCTTCTGAGGCTATGTCCCTTCTTGGACCGATACGGACAAACACACGACCACGATAGCGAACCGGAGTCATCGGGGATGGCTGCACCTCGCATACGAGCAGATCTCCCTCTGGGAACTCGAAACGGTCAACATTCATGGATGGTATCGGCAGTATGTTACCGTCCGAGCGCAGAGAGGCTATATTCTTGAGAAGAGCATCAGTCACCTTGAAGCCAGGTTCGATCGTACCGTCATCCTCTGCTCCTATTATAAGATAGCCGTTCTTGTGTGAGCCGGGAAGGTCATTGGCGAAAGCGCATATGGCCTCGCTGAACTTATCTTTGTTGCCCATGGAGATAGTACGCTCTATGCGGTATGTCTCCGTACTTTTCAACAGTGCCCGAAGTTCTTCCTTTGTTATCATAGCCTGCTTGTGTATTATTGCTTCAGTAGCAAAGTTAATGAATTTATTTTGATTTCACCGCTTCATCATACGCTTTTTGCAGATTCAGCCACATGGTCGCCGATATGCCGAGTACCATTTCAAGGCCCTTGGCGATCTCCTCTGTGACCGAAGACTGTCCAGCGACAATGGCATCAAGAGTCACCTTTGAGCAACCAATAAGTATGGCAACGTCGTTGATGTTGAAGCCATGAGAGTCAAGCTGCCGCTTCAAAAGGCTGCCGGGATGAACTGGCTTGACTGTCGTATCTGTTGCCGGTCTGCTGGTCGACTGCGTATTTGTCAAGTCTTCTTTCTTTGAAACACGCTCTAACTTATCTACCATCTCCAACCGCACCTCCTCATTTGGGGCCCAATATCGGTCAAATGCCTTGCTGTTGGAATCATGCCCCGACAACGTAGCTACCATTCCCTTGTCCTTTGTCTCAAGGTAAAGGTTGCCAACAAACGTGCGACGTGCCATATGACTGCTTGCCACCTCATACAGTTTCTTCTGCTCCTGTCGCCTTGTGGTTGGGTTGAGTATTGTAACTGTACGGTCAAGGCCTGCTTGCTTGAACACCTCTTTTATGTCCTCATTGTAGTCCTGCTGCGAGGTAAAGGGAAAGAGCTAATGCAAAGATAACGG
>CAJLYG010000215.1 GCA_905210845.1 uncultured Prevotella sp. | reverse complement strand
CCTTCGTTTCGGGCTGGAGGATGGACAGGCGCACACGCTGGAGGAAGTTGGCAAGGAGTTCAACGTCACCCGTGAACGTATCCGCCAGATTGAAGGCAAAGCCCTGAGCAAACTCCGCAACTGGGGCAAACGGGAAAAAATCAAAGATTTCCTCTAAGAGATAGTATCAACCTCTCCGTTTCGCCCTATGAGGCGAGGCTTGAAACGACAAAAAGACCGTGCACGAAGATGGTATCATCATGTACGGTCTCTTTTTATCTTTAAACACAAAAAAAGCGCGGAGTTCGTTACCGTCAGTGAGCTTGCTACCATGATGAATGTCAGTGTCACCCAGATCATCAGTACCTTGATGAGCGTGGGGATCATGGTGTCTATCAATCAGCGCTTGGACGCTGAGACCATCAACCTCGTGGCAGATGAGTTCGGCTTCAAGACGGAATATGTCAGCGCAGAGGTGCAGGAAGCTGTCAGTGAGGAGGCGGACGACGAGGAAGACCTCGTGCCTCGCGCCCCGATCGTGACGGTGATGGGACATGTCGACCATGGCAAGACTTCTTTGCTCGACTATATCCGCAAGACAAATGTGATTGCCGGTGAGGCGGGTGGTATCACCCAGCATATCGGTGCCTATAACGTGAAACTGGAGAATGGCAGGAGAATCACCTTCCTGGATACTCCGGGCCATGAGGCCTTTACCGCCATGCGTGCCCGTGGTACGCAGGTGACCGATATCGCCATTATCATCATCGCTGCCGATGACTCCGTGATGCCTACCACCAAGGAGGCAATCGCCCATGCCCAGGCAGCCGGCGTGCCCATGGTATTCGCGATCAACAAGATCGATAAGCCGGGAGCTAACCCGGATAGGATCCGCGAGGACTTGGCCAACATGAACCTGCTCGTGGAAGAGTGGGGCGGTAAGTACCAGTGCCAGGAGATCAGTGCCAAGAAGGGCATTGGCGTCAAGGAGCTGCTTGACAAGGTTTTGTTAGAGGCTGACATGCTGGATCTCAAGGCAAATCCGAACCGCAAGGCAACTGGTTCCATCATTGAGTCATCGCTCGACAAGGGCCGTGGCTATGTCTCTACTGTCCTCGTGAGCAATGGTACCCTCCGGGTGGGGGATATCGTGATCGCCGGAACCAGTTGGGGACGTATCAAGGCAATGTTCAATGAGCGTAACCAGCGCATTGAGAAGGCAGCTCCCTCGGAGCCAGCTACGATCCTCGGCCTGAACGGGGCACCTACTGCAGGTGATTCCTTCCATGTCATGGACACGGAGCAGGAGGCACGCGACATTGCCAATAAGCGCGAGCAGTTGCAGCGTGAGCAGAGCCTGCGGACGACCAAGACCCTCGGCTTGGATGATATCTCTCACCGGATCGCCTTGGGCGAGTTCCATGAGTTGAACATCATCGTCAAGGGTGATACCGATGGTTCTATCGAGGCACTCTCCGATTCCTTCTTGAAGTTGTCAACGGAGAAGGTGCAGGTGAACGTGATCAATAAGGCTGTCGGCCAGATTTCGGAGAATGATGTCATGTTGGCAAGCGCGTCTTCCGCGATCATCGTGGGCTTCCAGGTCCGTCCTTCTGCCGATGCCAGGAAGCTGGCTGAGCGTGAAGGCGTGGAAATCAACACCTATTCTATTATCTACGATGCGATCGACGATATCAAGTCGACCATGGAAGGTATGCTGGATAAGGTGAAGAAGGAGGTTACCACTGGCGAGGTAGAGGTGAAACAGGTATTCAAGATCTCCAAGGTGGGTACTGTGGCCGGCGGTCAGGTGACCGAAGGGAAGGTACACGCCAAGGACAAGGCTCGTGTTGTGCGTGATGGTATCGTGATCCACACGGCCAAGATCAATGAGCTGAAACGCTATAAGGATGACGTGAAGGAAGTGTCCGCAGGCATGGAGTGCGGATTGAGCTTAGTCAACTACAACGACATACAGGTGGGCGACATCATCGAGACCTTCACGGAGATCGAGATTGAACAGAAACTGTAAACATAGTCACAAATGTGACCACTGAAAAAGGTGGCACGTCAATTGTATAGATGTCAGGGCGGACCATCAGGCCCGCCCTGACAATTCCATAAGCGATGCAAGAAAATATTAATAAAAACAATGCGTTTGTCAAGCAGGTAGCCGAGCAGAAGTATGAGTACGGCTTTACTACCGACGTACAGACCGAGGTCATTCCCAAGGGACTGAACGAGGATGTCGTCCGCCTGATCTCCCAAAAGAAAGGGGAGCCGGACTGGATGACGGAGTTCCGGTTGAAGGCGTTCCATTATTGGGAAACGCTGAAGCAACCTTCATGGGGGCACGTTCATGTCCCGCAGATCGACTACCAGGCGATTTCCTATTATGCGGATCCCTTGGCCAAGAAGCCAAAGAACAAAGAGATCGACCCGGAATTGGAGAAAACCTTCGACAAGTTGGGCATTCCCTTGGAGGAACGCCTTGCCTTGAGTGGGACGGCAGTGGATGCCATCATGGACTCCGTGTCGGTGAAGACCACCTTCAAGGATAAGCTCCGGGAGAAGGGGATCATCTTCTGTTCCATTGGCGAAGCGATCAAGAACCATCCCGACCTGGTGAGGGAATATCTTGGGACGGTGGTTCCCTATCGTGACAACTTCTTTGCGGCATTGAACTCTGCTGTCTTCAGCGACGGGTCCTTCGTCTATATCCCCAAGGGGGTGAGGTGCCCGATGGAGCTGAGCAGCTATTTCCGGATCAATGCCCGTAACACCGGACAGTTTGAAAGAACCCTGATCATCGCGGATGATGATGCCTATGTCAGCTATTTGGAAGGCTGCACGGCTCCCATGCGCGACGAGAACCAGTTGCATGCCGCCATCGTCGAGATTATCGTCAAGGACAATGCGGAAGTCAAGTACTCCACGGTGCAGAACTGGTATCCCGGAGATGAGCATGGGAAAGGTGGCGTCTTCAACTTGGTGACGAAGCGGGGCGACCTGCGGGGCGTGAACTCCCGGCTCTCCTGGACACAGGTGGAGACGGGGTCGGCGATCACCTGGAAGTACCCATCTTGCATCTTGCGCGGTGATAACTCCCAGGCGGAGTTCTATTCCGTGGCTGTGACCAACCATTACCAAGAGGCGGACACGGGAACGAAGATGATCCATATCGGCAAGAATACTAAGTCGACCATCATTTCCAAAGGTATCTCTGCCGGGCATAGCCAGAACTCCTATCGCGGGCTCGTGCGTGCCACTGCCCATGCGGACAATGCGCGGAACTATAGCTCCTGCGACTCCTTGCTGTTAGGCTCGGAGTGCGGGGCGCATACCTTCCCCTACATGGACATCCATAACGAAACGGCAATCGTCGAGCATGAGGCAACGACCTCGAAGATCAGCGAGGACCAGTTGTTCTACTGCAACCAGCGCGGGATCCCGACAGAACAGGCGGTGGGACTGATCGTCAATGGCTACGCGAAGGATGTGCTGAACAAGTTGCCGATGGAGTTTGCCGTGGAGGCGCAGAAGTTGTTAAGTGTCTCCCTGGAAGGCTCGGTAGGATAAGAGATAGAGTTGAATGAAAGGAATAAATAGTGACCTGTTATGTTAGAAGTTAAGAATTTGCATGCCACGATTGCTGGCAAAGAAATATTGAAGGGTATCAACCTGACGGTAAAGGATGGCGAGATCCATGCGATCATGGGACCGAACGGATCGGGGAAATCAACATTGAGCGCAGTGCTCACTGGGAATCCGCTGTATACGGTCACCGAAGGAGAGGCGATCTTCAACGGCAAGGATCTCTTGGGGATGAAACCGGAGGACCGGGCGCGTGAGGGCTTGTTCCTGTCCTTCCAATATCCCGTGGAGATCCCTGGTGTCTCGATGGTCAATTTCATGAAGGCGGCAGTCAACGCCAAACGTGAGTACTTGGGATTGGAACCGTTGAAAGCGGCGGATTTCATGAAGCTGATGCGCGAGAAGCGGCAGATCGTGGAGCTGGATTCTAAGCTTGCCCACCGCTCCGTCAACGAAGGTTTCAGTGGGGGTGAGAAGAAACGCAACGAGATCTTCCAGATGGCGATGCTGGAGCCGAAGCTCTCGATCTTGGATGAGACCGACTCCGGGCTGGATGTCGATGCCATGCGCATCGTGGCCAATGGTGTCAACCAGTTGCACACCGCCGAGACCTCTGCCATCGTCATCACCCACTACGAACGTTTGCTCGACATGATCAAGCCGAATGTCGTCCATGTGCTCTATAACGGCAGGATCGGCAGGACCGCCGGTCCGGAACTTGCCAAGGAGATCGAGGCAAGAGGATACGAATGGATTAAGCAGGAAGTAGAAGAAAAGTAAGTAGCATGAGTTCAGAAAAGCAATATATAGATTTATATGAACAATCCCGTCGACTGATCTTCGAACACAGTGCACCGGTCATGAATGCCCTGCGTGATACTGCTTTCGAAGATTTCAGACGGTTGGGGTTCCCGTCCCAGAAGGTGGAACGGTATAAGTACACCGACATGCAAAAGCTGTTTGAGCCTGATCTGGGCTTGAACCTGAACCGCTTGGAAATCCCGGTGGATCCTTATGCTGCTTTCCGCTGTGATGTCCCGAACCTGAGTACCTCGCTGTATTTCGTGATCAACGATGGCTTTTATACGCATGCGCTTCCGAAAGCATCGCTTCCAGAAGGCGTGATCGTGGGCTCTCTGTGCGAGATAGCGACGAAAAAGCCCGGTCTCATCGAGAAATATTACGGTAAGATCGCTCAGTCGGGCGAGGACGCGGTGACTGCCCTGAACACGATGCTGGCGCAGGATGGCTTGTTCGTTTACGTCCCGAGGAACGTGCAGTTAGATCGTGCCATCCAGGTGATCAATATCCTGCGGTCGGATGTCGACCTGATGGTGAACCGCCGGGTGCTGATCGTCCTGGAGGAAGGGGCGGCTGCCAAACTGCTCTTCTGCGATCATGCCGCCGATAACAGGCAGTTCCTGGCCACCCAGGTGATCGAGGCGCATGTCGGGGAGAATGCCAGTCTCGACCTTTACTGCTTAGAGGAGACGCATCTCCGGACCGGCTCTTTTAAGG
>CAJLYG010000214.1 GCA_905210845.1 uncultured Prevotella sp. | reverse complement strand
CGCTACTTCCGTGAAAGTGGCTATTTCCCCGTGTCTTGGCAGGAGATACACAACTCCCTCCATAGCATGGCACCTGAGGAACGGCTCACGCCAAGGACTGCCAGTAGAATTGAGAAAGCCTATAATATGGGAGTGGTGACCCGGGAAGTGGAGACACCGGAAGAGCTTCATGCCTTTTATAAAATGCTCCATGGCTTTTACCGGTTCAAGATACGGAGGTTCCTCCCTAAGGAAGAGATCATCCAAGAGATTGACGCCAGTGAGAACGGGAAGGTGTTCATCACCCTTTACAAGAACAAGATCATCGGAGGTTGTACCTGCGTCTATTCAGGAGGGAAAGCTTTCTTGCTCCATTTGGCATCCAAGCGCAAGACATACAAGGTGTTGCATCCCGACACGCTGACGGTATGGCAAGCCATCCGATATGCATACGAGCACAACTATGCCCATATCTACTTCATGGATGCCGGCTTGCCTTTCCAGAAGAATGCCTTTCGCGATTTTATCCTGAGCTTTGGAGGTAAGCCCGTGTCAAAATACCGTTGGTTCCGTTTCTCCTTCCCTACCGTCAACAAGGTACTCAACTGGTTTTATAGTGAATAAAAAAAGCCACAAACATCAGTTTGCAGCTTTCCTTTTATATCGAAGATTATATTAATCTTTGAAGAAATCCTTAACAGCCTCGTTAGGAACCATTCGCTCATCAAATACGTAGGCTCCTGTCTTCGGGCTCTTTACCATTTTGATAACCTTTGTATATGCGCGACCATCCATAGATCCTTCGTGGAGGGTAGCGACCGCTTTCTTTGCCATAGTTCTATACTGTTATTATTATTACTTAATTTCCTTATGAAGCGTCATCTTCTTCAGGATAGGATTATACTTCATCAACTCAAGACGCTCAGGGGTGTTCTTACGGTTCTTCGTTGTGATATAGCGACTTGTACCTGGCAGCCCACTGTTCTTCATTTCCGTGCATTCGAGAATGACCTGCACTCTATTACCTTTAGCTTTCTTTGCCATGATGATTATTCTCCTATTACTTTAATGTCCTTCCAATCAACGTAACCCTTGGCAACGGCCTGCTTCAGAGCTGCATCCAGTCCAACTTTATTAATGAGACGAAGACCAGCAGCACTGATCTTAAGGGAAATCCAGCAACCTTCTTCTACGTAGTAGAATTTCTTGCTGAACAGGTTTACATCAAAGCTTCTCTTCGTACGGTGCTTTGAGTGAGACACATTACAACCTAATTGTGCCTTCTTACCGGTGATCTGACAAATTTTCGACATTGCTATCTAAATTTTTTGTTTTCGTTTTTTGATACTTATTCCAAACAGGGTGCAAAATTACAAATTATTCCGGAATAATCCAAATTATTCTTGAAAGAATGTTCACAATTAAGGAATTTTTGCTTATTCCTCCGTCTGATGTCTCTTGATGTAGTCGAGAAATAGCTTAAGTGCCTGATTTGTAGCCTTTGCAAGATTGATGTCCCGTCCATTGTCTTCTGTCAACAGGTAGGATTCTACATCGTCTTTTGACCCAAACCCGAGCCAGATCGTGCCTACGGGGATGTCCTTGGTCCCGCCGCCAGGTCCCGCTATGCCTGTGGCTGAAATCGCATAGTCGACATTCAGGGCGTCACAAGCCCCGGTTACCATTTGCTTGGCGACGTCTTCACATACTGCTGTCTGATCTTCCAAGGTTTTCTCATTCACATGGAGGAGTTTCATCTTGATCTCATCGGTATAGGAGATGATGCCACCCTTGAAATAATTGGAGGCACCTGGCACGGCTATGATGGCTTCGGCAATGCGGCCACCCGTGCAACTTTCTGCCGTACCTAATGTCTTGCCATTGTCGTACAGAAGGTCCTGGATCTGCCGACTTAATGTTTTGGTTTCAAATTCCATTGTTTGTATTGTTTTCTGACGAGGTGCAACAGGTGAAGAGGAGGCTTCCTGCACTCGACTTCTCCCATCTGCCCTCCGTACTTGTTATTTGAATGTGACTTTCGAGAATGCTGGCTTGTCAATGCTACAGAAATCATGGTCCAGGTATTTATAGTAACCTGTAATCCCTATCATGGCAGCATTATCCGTGGTATAGCTGAATTTCGGGATATAGATCGTCCATCCGTATTTGGCGGCGTGCTCCCTGAAGGAGTTCCTTAATCCGTTATTGGCTGACACTCCCCCAGCTACAGCGACATGCTTGATCCCTGTGCTCTTGACCGCCAGACGGAGCTTCTTCATCAGGATGTCCACGATCGTGTGCTCCAGGCTGGCTGCAAGGTCGGTCTTGTGCTTCTCTATGAAATCCGGGTCTTCTGCCACCCATTTACGCAAACTGTACAGGAAGGATGTCTTCAGTCCGGAAAAACTATAGTCCATGCCCGGAATATGAGGTTCGGAAAAAGTATAAGCCAATGGATTGCCTTGTCGCGCAAGCTTGTCAATGATAGGTCCTCCAGGGTAACCGAGTCCCATGACTTTTGAGCATTTGTCGATAGCCTCGCCCGCTGCGTCGTCAATGGTCTGTCCTAAGACCTCCATGTCATTATAGGCATTGACCTTTACGATCTGTGAATTGCCACCACTCACAAGCAGACAAAGGAAAGGAAAGGGAGGCGCACTATGGTCATCATCACTCTCCTTGATAAAATGTGCCATCACATGTCCTTGCAGATGGTTGACATCGATCATGGGAATGTCTAATGAACGGGCGAATCCTTTGGCAAAACTCACTCCGACCAGCAACGAGCCCATCAGTCCGGGCCCGCGCGTAAATGCCACAGCGGAAAGTTGCTCCTTGGTGATGCCGGCACGCTTGATGGCTTGGTCGACGACGGGCACGACATTCTGCTGGTGTGCGCGGGACGCAAGCTCTGGCACTACCCCACCATAAGCCCGATGGACATCCTGCGAAGCTGTGACATTACTGAGCAAGACGCCATTCCGGAGGACAGCTGCAGAGGTATCATCACAGCTGCTCTCGATGCCAAGAATATAAATGTCTTTTTTGCTTTCTTCTTCCATAACTTAAAATTCTATGACCTTTTTGCCTAATGGGACAAGACTTCCACGCCTGTCTCTGTCATCAGGAACGTGTGCTCCCATTGTGCGCTGGGCTTCTCATCCGCTGTGATGATCTCCCAGCCATATGGATCTTCTGCATCAATGAACACCCTCCATGTTCCCATGTTGATCATGGGCTCAATGGTGAACACCATTCCAGGCACAAGCAACATGCCTGTTCCCCTATGCCCATAATGCAGGATATCAGGTTGCTCATGCATGGCCAATCCTACGCCATGCCCGCATAGGTCGCGCACGACCCCGTAACCATATTTCTCTGCGTGCTGTTGAATGGCATGACCAATATCTCCCACGAAGCAATAGGGCTTGGCTGCCTCTGCCCCAATTTCAAGGCATTCTTTGGTAACACGTACTAACTGCTCTTTCTCTGGTGTCGTTTTCCCACCGATAATGAACATCCGGGATGCATCCCCAAAATATCCCTTGTAGTCGAGCGTCATATCCACGTTTACGATATCACCTTCCTGAAGCACGTCTTCCTCCTTAGGGATACCATGGCAGACCACCTCGTTGATACTGGTACAGACACTCTTGGGAAATCCCTCATAGATCAGGCAGGAAGGATGGCAATCATGATCCTTGCAGTATTGCATGCAGATATCGTCTATTTCCTGCGTGTTCATCCCGGGATGGATCGCAGCCTCCACTGCATCTAAGCAACCCGTGTTCAAAGCTCCGGCTATTCGGATCCCTTCAATCTGCTCAGGGGTCTTCACCATTTCACGAGTAGGCACTTCCTTACCTTTGCTTTCCCAGTACATCACCTTTTCGTCCAGTTCTGTTACAGGTTGCCCCGGTAGGCAATGCCACCTCTTTTTTCTCTTGAAATTCATATTTAAACGTTTAAATCTGCTGCAAAGATACTGCAAATTGAGAGAAATACAAAAGAAACGAAAGTTTATTTTTATTTCCGAGATGCAGTGTATCTTCAAGATGCCAACCTTAAAGATACAGCAAAAATCCGATATAGAGAATACTTATCAATAATTATTTGTCATGGACACGCTTGGTCGAGGTATTTATAAATCTCCTGTGTCCAGTCGCGCCCATTCTCCGGACAGAAAGTATGGAGGTAGAGTTCGCTTGCCTTCATGACATTTCTGGGACCATCATCAACGAATAGAGATTCCTCGGGTAAAATGCGCTCCTTCATGAGCACGTAGCGGAAAAACATTTCATCGGGCTTCATCTGCCTAATCTCATAGCTCTTGTATTCTGCGTCAAAATAATCGCGCAGAGGGTGGCCATGCCCATCAAAGTCCTCACTTTCTGCCCATGACATCATAAAAGGATTCGTATTGGAAACCAAATAGAGCCGATAGCCTTCTGTACGGAGTTTCCTGAGAAGGTTAAGATTACGCTGGGGCACTTCCTTTACATACCCTGTCCAAGCATACTTACAGTCCTCTAAGGTTACCTCATGCCCGATTTCCAGACTCAGTCGCTTCCGGAATTCCTCCGGAGAGATCTTCCCTGATTCCAAGTCACCAAAGTATCCGGATTGAGTATAGCTGTCCAGATGTTTCGAGGCATTCTTCAACCCTATTTCCTCGAACCTCCGAATGGCCTGTTGTGGGTCAATGGTGATGATGACGCCACCTAAATCAAATAATATATTACGAATCATTCGTCTTTAAATAAATCAAGTTTATTTTTACGCGCATCTTCCAACGTGAGAAGTTTCTCCTGGTCCTTCACGTATTCTTTCCTCAAGAGCTCGTATTTCGCATTCAGCTCACGAACAAATGCTTCACGATCATTGAGCAAGCGTGAAGCCACGTAAGGATTGACGCTGGCATCTTTGATCCAGACGACAGGACCCTTATATTCTGGGGCGATCTTCAATGCGACATGCAACTCAGACGTAGTCGCTCCTCCGATCATCAGCGGAACGGTCAGTCCTGCCCTGCTCATGGCCTTGGCCGTATTGACCATTTCATCCAAGGATGGGGTAATCAAGCCGCTCAGTCCGACTAAATCGATTTGCTCATCAATGGTCTTACGCACAATGGTCTCTGCAGGGCACCCGTATGGACCCGTT
>CAJLYG010000213.1 GCA_905210845.1 uncultured Prevotella sp. | reverse complement strand
GTCCGTATGCCGCTGTCTGACGATACTCAATATTGCAGATCGCCCTCTGAATATCAAGGTTACACTCTCCGACTTAGGGTTGGACAAGAGACGTTACTCCTTCTATGATGTCTGGACACATCAGCAGATGAAGTCGGGAAACAAATGGAGCGGTAAGGTTCTCTCCCACCAGACTAAGGTCTTTATCCTAAAATAACCTCTTATATATATAACAGCAATAGGTAGGACCTCTTCCTGCCTATTGCTCCCGTAATAACTGTTTGGAAAGAGGTACGCACCTCGAACAGATCTCGAACGGTTATCGATTTTAGGAATGAATTCCTAAAGCTTTTGCAATCTTTGCGGCAGTAGCAATCAATATGGAATAATGCTTTGAAAAGGATGATGACGAGTCTTAGCTTGTCATCGCCATAGCCTGTGGTGTGTAGACTGTAACCAACGGAGATCACTTCTATTTGTTTATATTTGTTAAAATTGTGATTTCCGACTAAGAGTTTTGGACTTTGATTCGTTTGATCTTTGTAAGTGTCATCAAACTATGGACAAAGATCTATTATACAGATACTTTAACGGTCAGGTCACTCCAGAAGAACTCCATCAAGTCAGGCAGTGGCAGGATGAGTCGGAAGAGAACGAAAAGCTCCTCCGAAGAGAGCGAAAACTCTTCAATGCCATGATCCTTGTTGGCTCCCCCGAGAGAGAAGAGGATGAGCAAGTGACTGAAAGAGTTCATGAGGCGAGAAGCTTTTCATGGAAATCCTTGAGAAGAATCGCTGCTGGTATCGTCCTTGTCCTTGGTCTTGCAGGGATCCTTTTCTTTGCCAACAGGAATACAGCGAACCAATTGGCGTTCCAGACCATTCATGTGCCGTCTGGCCAACGGGTTGACATTGTCCTTCCTGATAGTACGCATGTCTGGCTGAATGCCAATACGACCATGACTTATCCCTTGGCATTCATGGAAGACAGGCGAGAGGTGATCATTGATGGTGAAGCTTATTTCGAGGTAAAGCATAATGCCAAGTGTCCTTTTACGGTACACACCGCCCAGATGGATGTCACGGATTTGGGTACAAAATTCAATGTTGAGGCCTATTCGGACAAAGGTTATACAGAGACCTCCCTCATGGAAGGCAAAGTGGAGATCGGCGTGGGAGGCAAGCAAACCTACGTTCTTGAGCCCGGTCAGAAATTGTGGGTGATGGGTGGACAGATCAAGCGGAGCACTATAGATGATCCTGACACCTACCGATGGCGAGAAGGACTGAACTGTTTCAACAATAAGCCTGTATCAAGCATCATGAAAGACTTTGAGAAGTACTACGGAATCCGCATTCAGATTCGTAAGAAGAGCATTCGAAATGTAGTTCTTTCCGGGAAATTTAGAATCGCGGAAGGACTTGACTACGCCCTTTCCGTGATGCAAGCAGAAGTACCCTTCCAATACCATCGCAACGAAGAAGATTCTACACTCTATATTGAATAACTAAACAATCAACGCCTATGAAGCAAGAAAGTCCTTAACTGATATCAAAAAACCGACAGATGTTCGCACCATCCGTCGGCTTGGATTCAAAGTAACTTATATTTTATTAAATCACTTACCATGTGCAAAAATATGAAAAGTTTTTCTCAATCACAAATTTTCTTATCACTATTCTTTGCCTTTCTCTGTGCATTGTTTTCGTTGGATGTCCATGCACAGAGTGACAAAGTAACGATCAAACGCTATCATGTGGCGGTAAAGACAGTGCTTAATGACATAGAGTCACAAACGCACTATTTGTTTATCTACGGGCAGGAGGTCAACGTAAGTCGTAAGGTAACGGTCAACGTCAAGAACCAACCCGTCAGTAAGGTCCTCCATCTGCTTTTCGGTGGGCAGCATGTCAAGTATTCCACGAAAGGTGATCATATTGTCCTGTCTGTTGCCAACGTGAAGCCCTCGCCAGATACGGGTCAAAGCTCATCTGTGAGCATATCGGGTAGAAATGTGAAAGCATCAGGATTAGTGGTCGACGCAGAGGGCGAGCCGATTATCGGTGCGACCATCAAGCGTCCGGGTGCCAGTACTGGGACCATTACGGATGTGGATGGACATTTCAGCATTGATGTGCCAGAAGGAAGCATCTTGCAAATCTCTTACATCGGCTATGAGGATCGTGAAGTCAAGGCTTCTGCGAATATGAATATTACGTTGAAGAACAATGTGGAAAATCTGAATGAAGTAGTCGTTGTGGGGTATGGGACACAAAAAAAAGTAGATCTAACTGGTGCTGTAAGCAGTGTAAAGATGGATGAAGTATTAGGGAATCGCCCTATATCGTCTGTCAGCGAAGCTTTGCAAGGTGCAATTCCCGGATTGCAAGTAACAAGTACATCAGGGGTTCCTGGTAAAGGGATGTCATTTAATATACGTGGGGTCAACAGCATCAACACAGGAAGCCCATTAGTGTTGGTAGATAACGTGGAGATGGACGTAAACATGTTAGATCCAAACGATATTGAATCGGTAACCGTATTAAAAGATGCTGCTTCATCTGCTATCTATGGAGCAAGAGCTGCTTTTGGAGTTATATTGATTACCACGAAGAAAGGAAATAAAGAGTCTGCATTCCATCTTAATTATAGTAACAATTTTGCATTTAGTGATGCGACTAATGTACCTAAGAAAGCGACTCCTCTACAAACAGTACAAGCATATAAGGATCAAGGAGTGATTTCCTGTTCTACGGGTCAAGATGTCGATACATGGCTGGAACTATTAAAAGATTATCAAAATAATCCCAATGCCTATCCAAATGGATATGTTGATGTTAATGGATTAAGATATAGTTTAGCTGAGACCGATTTGTTTGCCGATATGATGGAGACCGGATTCAAACAATCGCATAATGTTTCAGCGAGTGGTGGAGGTAAACATATCTCTTACCGTATTGGCGTCGGCTATGTGAATCAGGATGGTATCTTATACAGTGACAAGGATTCTTTCAAAAGGAGTAATGTTTCTTCTTTTATCAATGCTGATATTACCTCATGGCTGAATGCTCAATTGGATGTGAAATATGCACGATCAAAATCTTCTATGCCGTATACAACAGCATCTTATGGCATATGGGGAGCAGCTGTAGCCTTTCCTTCCTATTTTCCGACAGGAGAAATGGAGCTTGATGGTGAGACTCTTCCTATCAATACTCCGAAGAATTTTATCAGACTTGCTTCTACGAATAGCAATGTTAAGAATGACACGAGAATATTTGGTAAGATCACTTTAACGCCTATAGAGGACCTTCATATCATAGGAGAATATACGTTTAACTATAAGACTTCAGAGACCTCTACATTTGATAAGAAATTTGAATATATACATGGTGCCCAGTTTCGTAAGGAACAATCTGTTTCAAATTCGAAATTTGAGCATTCACAAGGTAACACCGATTATAATGCCCTAAACATTTATGCTAACTATAATAAGAGTTTTAGAAATCATAATTTTGGAGTGACTGCAGGTTTCAATCAGGAAAGTAATAACTACTCATACAATATGGCCTATCGCACTGATATGATTAATGAAGAGTTGCCATCTTTGTCACAAGCAACAGGAGCCTATTATACTGCAGACAGTTATAGTAGATATACAGTGCGAGGTCTATTCTATCGCATTACCTATGACTATCAGGGAAAATATCTTTTTGAGACTAATGGTCGTTATGATGGCTCCTCAAAATTCCCATCTAAAAAGCGTTTCGGATTTTTTCCCTCAATTTCTGCCGGATGGAGAGTAAGCGAGGAGAAATTTATGGAATGGAGTAAGGTCGCTCTTTCCAATTTAAAATTACGTATTTCATGGGGTAATATAGGAAATCAAAGCATCTCTGCTTATGCTTATATCCCTGGGATGTCTTCATACCAAGCAAACTGGGTAGTAGATGGATTAACTCAGACTACGTTGTCATCGCCTAAGTTGGTAAGCAACTCATTTACTTGGGAAAAAGTATCAACTCTTGATTTCGGCTTAGACTTAGGATTCTTTAAAAATAGCCTAAATATTGTCTTTGATTGGTATGATCGCAAGACAAAGGGAATGTTGGCACCAGGCATGGAACTTCCTTCTGTATTAGGTGCAGATGCCCCTTTGCAAAATGCAGCAAATTTGGGTTCTAAAGGATGGGAATTAAGTTTGTCTTGGAATGACCATATTGGTAAGGTAGGATATCGTTTCGGATTTAATATCTATGACTCAAGAACAAAAATCACGAAGTATAATAATGAGACAGGCTTGATTGGTAATGGTATATATCGTAAAGGAATGTATCTTGGTGAGATATGGGGCTATAAAACAGATCGCCTCTATACTGTAGATGATTTCAATAATGACGGATCCTTGAAAGATGGTATTGCTAAAGTAGAGGGATATAACCCAAATCCTGGTGATATCCTATATGTGGACCAAGATGGAAATGGCATCATCAACAAAGGAATTCTCACTACCTCTAATCCTGGAGACAGAAAAATTATTGGCAATAATACTCGTCGTTATCAATTTGGAATTAATGGAGGGGTTGACTGGAAGGAAATCTCATTATCATTTATTTTGCAGGGCGTTGGCAAACGCGACCTTTGGCTTATGAATGAATTAACATATCCTATTTATGATCGTTGGTCTACGCTCTATAGCAATCAATTGGACTATTGGACTAAAACAAATACCGATAGTTTCTTTCCTCGAATCTATGAGAACTCAGAAGGCAATACTGTTGCTAATACTCAGGTTCAAACGCGTTATCTGAAGAATGGGGCTTATCTTTCTGTAAAAAATATTACACTTTCCTATATGTTCCCTCACTCTCTCATTAATAAATTGGGTGTTAACAAATTGTCGATTTTCTTTAGCGGAGAGAATCTCTTTACATTCGATCATCTTCCGAAAGGTGTTGATGCAGAGCGTGTAGTTACTGATGATTTAGGCGCACGTGGATTTTCATATCCCTATATGCGACAGTTCTCTTTTGGTATTAATCTTACATTATAAAACGAAAAAACTATGAACTATAATAGATTTTTGAATATAATTAACGATAGTTAGCATAAATATGCAAGACAGTCGTGTTGTTGCTCGTCGGGGCTGACTGCTCAGCCCCTTGCCGCAGGAGCTCCCTCAGCAGG
>CAJLYG010000212.1 GCA_905210845.1 uncultured Prevotella sp. | reverse complement strand
GGCTTCCATGCGCTCCCTGCTCAGCAGCGAGGGCATCAGGTGGTTCTTCGGGCATTTTTCCGACAATTTAGCCACCCCGGTCTTGGTGTGGCTTCTTCTGGTCAGCATTGCCTATGGGGCCATGAGGTCGACAGGCCTGCTTGGCGTCGTCGTTGACCTGATGAACAAAGTGTTCCGAAAGAAGAAGTATATCAAGCACCTCGACTTCCAGCAACGGTTTGCTGTCCGTTTGGTCGTGGTGGAACTGATCGCTATCCTTGTAGTGATGGTCTTGTTGACCGCGGTCCCGCATGCTGTCTTACTAAGCGTGACAGGCGACCTGTTCCCCAGTAGCTTCTCGAAAAGCCTGATCCCATCGGTTTGCTTTTCCTGCTGCGTGTTCTCTATTAGCTACGCGATGATGAGTGGGAGGATGAAACGACTGAAAGAGATCTTGTATAGTCTTTCGGTCGGGTTGACCTATGCCGCCCCCTGGTTCTTAATCTATGTCTTAGGAGCAGAGCTATACTTCTCCATCCGTTTCGTCTTTATGATGGGATAGCCCTCGTCACCTTACTTCCTGCCTGTTGGTCACCCAAAAAGGCTACGGTTCCTACCTGATTTCCAAAAGGTTATCTCCCGTCTCGTAAAAAGCCATCTCCCGTCTTGTAAAAGGTTATCTCCCGCCTTTCAAAAGGCTATCTTTCGCAAGACAAAAGGTCATCTCTTGCAATCCCTTTGGCTAAAGGCTGTCTCAGCCTTGAAAGTTTTGGTCAATTCCGTTGCCATACAAAATAAAATGAGTACTTTTGCAGAAGGATTCGATGGGGGATCCGTGACAGGCTTCCATGCCTGTTGATCCAAGACTATACATTATTATATTATATAACTATGGCAAAATTAGTAGTCAATTCTTATGAAGAGTTTGCCTCACACTTAGGTGAGGAGTTGGGATGTTCGGAGTGGTTGCAAGTGACCCAGGACCGTATTAATGGCTTTGCTGATGCAACTTCCGACCATCAGTGGATCCATGTAGACGTGGAACGCGCGAAGAAAGAGAGTCCGTACAAGAGTACCATTGCCCATGGATACCTCACCCTTTCCTTGCTTCCATACCTGTGGAGCCAGATTATCGAGGTCAACAATATCAAGATGTTGGTCAACTATGGCATGGACAAGATGCGCTTCGGCCAGCCGGTCTTGGTAGACAGCCGTGTCCGTTTGGTGACAAAGCTCCATGGCATCGCTAATCTCCATGGCATTTGCAAGACGGAAATCGATTTCCGCATCGAGATTGAGGGTCAGCGTAAGCCAGCTTTGCAGGGGATTGCCACTTTCCTCTATTACTTCAAGTAAAGGCAAAAGAGCTTGTGATGGTGCACAAAAGGAATTCTTAAGATGCCAAAATGTTAGGGAATTGGGTTAATTTTTGTCAAATCCAAAGAAAAATGGCGTTTTTCGAAAATTTTCTTCTAAAAAACTTGCACCATTCAAAATAAGTTCGTATCTTTGCACGTGAAAGGTATATATAGTGAATGTATTCCCGCGAAAGCGGTTCAAAAGAATTTTTTTTAGTGGTTAATTTAGTTTTGTAAGGAAATGCCGTTGTCCGTGAGGATAGTGGCATTTTTTGTTATAGGTACGAAAATAAATCATCAAGAAAGCTTTTAAATATCTCGCATTTTTATTACCTTTGCACACGAAATGAAAGGTGGGACAAATTGTGTTCTTAGGATAAAGGAAAAATACCAGATCAAGATGATGGACTGTAGCGTTCAGAATAACTCAAAGCAGGTCTTGTGCAGGAAGTTGGACTTGTTGCTCCGCACCGGACAGTTATTAATGGAAAGTTCAGCAGATACCAGCCGCATATTACGGAACATGAAGCGCGCGGCCGCTTATTTGGGTCTGCCGGAGGAGAACTTGCATATAGAGGTAGATTACTATATGCTTACTGTGAACCTGAGTGATGAGGAGCACTCCTTTACGAAGATGCAGCGTTGTGACAAGCATGTCATCAACATGACGATCATCCAGGATGTCAGCAAGTTGACTTGGACAGCGATCCGTGAGGATTACTCCCTTGACAAGTTTGGCGAGGAATTGGAGCGGATTGCGAGGACGCCACGTGTCTATAACGAATGGATGGTTGCCATTTGCGCTGGCTTTGCCTGTGGCGGGTTCTGCATTCAGTTCGGATGTGACTGGCCTGCGTTTTTCTATGCTTCCATCTCTGCCATCCTTGGCAACAGGTTGAGGATGTACTTGAATCACCTTGGCTCGAATATTTACGCCAACTTTGCCGTGGCAGCCTTCGTCTCGACGCTGTTGGCATGGGCGTCCGCCCTCATTTCCACGCCACAGGTGATGTCGTATATTCCTACTGCTCTCCAGCCTTTGCTGTATTCCAATACGCCTTGGCATCCGCTGATGGCATGTGCGCTCTTTATCGTGCCGGGAGTGCCGTTGATCAATTTCGTCAACGACATGTTGGATAATCATATTGAGACCGGACTGGTCAGGGCGACGAATACCATGTTGATGATCGTCGCCATGTCCTTTGGTATCGCCTTGGCCATCAAGGTATGTGGGATCGACAATTTTGTCAAGGACCTGAGCATGACCCCACACCATACATTCGGGGAGTATGCCTTGGCAGCAGGAATCTCGGCCATGGGATTCGCTACCATCTACAATACCCCGAAGCGACTGATGCCCTGGATTGGCATTGGTGGGATCATCGCGGTTTGCTCGCGTAATTTCATTAACTTAGGTCCGAGCAACGGGAATATCGGCCTGGACTTAGGGCCGATCATTGGAACCCTGTGTGGATCAGCCATTATCAGTATCATCAATATCAAGGTAGTGCATGTCCTCCATACGCCCCATCAATGTATTTCCATCCCAGCAGTCATTCCCATGGTGCCGGGAGTCTTGATGTATCGTGCCCTGTATGGTATCATTGATATGCAAGGTGTCGTAGGGGAGGTGACCTTTGCCACCCATAATGCGATCAACGGTTCCTTGCTGATCATCATGATTGCCTTAGGTGTGGCCATCCCGAATATCTTTGCCCGTAAATGGATTGCGCCCAATCGGCGTAGGAAATTGCAGACACTTATCGCAGAGCGCAAGGCACGCGGCAAGTTTGTCGACTTGGGAGAGATGCCCCAATAGGAATGCCGGTCGATGGTGAAGATACTGACAGATGTGTCAGTAATATCGTGCCAAAATTGTCATCTGACAGTTTTGGCACGATTTTCGTTATGTCTCTCGTGAAGTTAGACGGAGAGTGGCTTTTCGGTCACATTCGTTATTGACTATGGAATTAATAAATAATTAAATAGTAGCATTATGAAAATTAAACCATTAGCAGACAGAGTGCTGGTACTTCCTGCACCAGCTGAAGAAAAAGTAGGTGGAATCATTATTCCTGATACAGCAAAAGAGAAGCCACAGCGTGGTAAGGTTGTTGCTGTCGGTCATGGTACAAAGGATGACCCTATGGTTCTGAAAGAAGGAGACACCGTTCTCTATGGCAAATATGCAGGTACAGAACTTGAGAATGAAGGCGAGAAATACCTGATGATGCGTCAGAGTGATGTTCTTGCTGTCGTTGAGGATTAATCTTTCATCTATTTGTTTCATTTAAAATCAATAAGAATTATGGCTAAAGAAATTAAATATAATGTTGAGGCTCGCGACCTTCTCAAGAAGGGCGTTGATCAGTTGGCGAATGCAGTCAAGGTAACCTTAGGTCCAAAAGGACGTAACGTAGTGATCGAGAAAAAGTTCGGTGCTCCGCAGATTACCAAGGATGGCGTCACTGTTGCCAAGGAAGTAGAACTGGAAGATAAGTTCGAGAACACGGGTGCACAGCTTGTGAAGAGCGTTGCCAGCAAGACTGGTGATGACGCAGGTGATGGTACGACAACAGCTACGATCCTGACACAGGCTATTGCCAACGAAGGATTGAAGAATGTGACAGCCGGTGCCAATCCAATGGACTTGAAACGTGGTATCGACAAGGCTGTGAAGGCAGTCGTTGACTATATCAAGGAGAATGCAGAGCAGGTGAACGACAATTATGACAAGATCGAGCAGGTTGCCGCTGTTTCTGCTAACAATGATCCTGAGATCGGTAAGTTGCTCGCTGATGCTTTCCGTAAGGTAAGCAAGGATGGCGTGATCACCATCGAGGAGAGCAAGAGTCGTGATACCCATATTGGTGTTGTAGAAGGTATGCAGTTCGACCGCGGCTATCTCTCTGGCTACTTTGTTACGGATACAGAGAAGATGGAATGCGTGATGGAGAATCCTTACATCCTGATCTATGACAAGAAGATTTCCAACTTGAAGGATTTCTTGCCTATTCTGCAGCCTGCTGCTGAGAGCGGTCGCCCATTGTTGGTGATTGCCGAGGATGTTGATTCTGAGGCGTTGACCACATTGGTTGTAAACCGTCTGCGTGGCAGTCTGAAGATCTGCGCTGTGAAGGCTCCGGGCTTTGGCGATCGTCGTAAGGCTATGCTTGAGGATATCGCAGTGCTCACAGGTGGCGTTGTCATCAGTGAGGACAAGGGCCTGAAATTGGAACAGGCTACCCTGGAAATGTTAGGCTCTGCCGAGAAGGTTACCGTTACGAAAGACAATACAACCATCGTGAATGGTGGTGGCGCTAAGGAAAATATCAAGGATCGTGTCAACCAGATTAAGAACGAGATTGCCAATACCAAGAGTTCTTATGACAAAGAGAAGCTCCAGGAGCGTCTTGCCAAACTTGCGGGTGGTGTAGCTGTGCTCTATGTCGGTGCCAACTCAGAGGTTGAGATGAAAGAAAAGAAAGACCGTGTGGACGATGCTCTGTGTGCAACACGTGCAGCCCTTGAGGAAGGTGTTGTTGCCGGTGGTGGTACAACCTACATCCGTGCACAGGAAGCCTTGGAGAATGTCAAGGGTGACAATGCAGATGAGCAGACAGGTATCAACATCGTGAAACGTGCTATTGAGGAACCGCTCCGCCAGATCGTTATCAATGCTGGTGGCGAGGGTGTTTGAGTATCTCTCTGGTTCATTAAAAGACGTTACTTTTGAGGTTTACGCCTTAGAGGACATTAAAGCAGCAGACGGTGAAAGTGAGGATTATTACAAAAAAGATGCACTGGTAGCAACTATTACAACAGATGAGACTGGTGTG
>CAJLYG010000211.1 GCA_905210845.1 uncultured Prevotella sp. | reverse complement strand
AAAACAGGTTGCAAGCCCGATAAACACTGGGTTTTGACAACCTGTCAACCTTTTCTCAAAAAAAATACTGTGGACTAGTGGTGTTGAAAGTCGGTAAATACGAAAGTAGGAGATAACAACGATTCGTGTTTATCTCCTACTCGATTAACAATACGTACAAATATTGATAATCTCTCCATTTGTATACCTATTTACTGAACCAGGTTCTTGGCTGTTACTTTCATGAACTTTTGAATCTGATTGTAGGGAATAGTGAAGTCAGGCATTCCTGCTGCATAAGGCGCAATCTCGTATTGTCCGTAGACGATGCGTATGCCATCTTTCATGAAAAGCGGTCCACATTGCGGTAGCGGAAGCTGATAGACATAATCTGGGTTGATCAACGCGTTCTGCAACTCGCTGTCATTTTTCAGTTTCCAGAATCTCATCAGCCCTTGCTTGAGCAAATTCTGAAATCCTTCATCATAGACATTGGTGAACACTTCCCAGCCAATACGGCGCCCGTCCGCTTTGCGGAAGGTCTGTCCAATGACCGCTGTACCCCCATGGGCACCACCTTGGTATTCATAGCAAGTATAGAGGTATGTCACGTAGTTGGGTGTATCAGCTATCTTGTCGATGTTAGCCTTGAACTCGTATTTCCATGCGCGATCATTGGCCAAGCCTTCCTTCTGCAAGTCAGCTAAGTCAGCGCTATCCTTCTGGATGACCTTATTGAGATAGAACTTCATGACGGGCATCGTGCTTGTGAGGCTTCCATCGTAGCTTCCGCCTAAGGTCTCGCTTAAGAACTCGTTAATGGCGGTGGTAATGGCAGCCGAAGAGTCCGTTGGGCAGGCAGCCTTGATGGAGAATTCACCCACTTTATTGTTGACAATGATGCTATCCTCCTTCGTTGCAACGTCACCTTGGATCGCTTTGCCTTGTGTGCAACTCGCTGTACTCATGACGAGTACAGCGAGTGCAAGTGATGTGATAGAATGGGTTACCTTCATTTTATTTCAGGCATTTCCATGGTTTGAGCTGCTTGAAGAAATCGTTCCCCTTGTCATCAACGAGGATGAAGGCAGGGAAGTCCTTCACGGTGATCTTCCAGATTGCTTCCATGCCCAGTTCCGGATAGGCTACACATTCGATGCTTGTGATGCAATCCTTGGAGAGCACTGCGGCTACGCCACCGATAGTACCTAAGTAAAAGCCACCATGTTTCTTGCAGGCATCAGTCACAACTTGCGTGCGGTTACCCTTGGCAATCATGACCAGGCTGCCTCCATGATCCTGGAACTCATCCACGTAAGGATCCATACGGTTGGCAGTTGTCGGTCCCATCGAGCCACAAGGATAGCCTTCTGGTGTCTTGGCAGGTCCTGCGTAGAGGATAGGATGATCCTTGAAATATTGAGGCAGGTCCTCTCCTTTGTCCAATAGCGCTTTCAGCTTGGCATGGGCGATATCTCTTGCAACGATAATAGTACCGTTAAGCAGCACGCGAGTGCTGACAGGGTATTTGGTAAGCTCCTGACGGACAGCGTCGATGCCCTTATCGAGGTCGATCTCAATGCCTTTCCCGCCTTCTCCAGTCTGACGGTACTCTTCTGGGATCAATTCGGTTGGGTTGTCATCCATCTTTTCGAGCCAGATACCATCCGCATTGATCTTTGCCTTGATATTCCGGTCGGCAGAGCAACTAACGCCAAGGCCGATTGGGCAGGAGGCACCATGGCGAGGCAGACGAATCACGCGGATGTCGTGAGCAAATGCCTTGCCACCGAACTGTGCGCCGAGACCGATGCGATGAGCTTCTGTTAATAACTTGTTCTCCAGATCGATATCACGGAAGGCACGTCCTGTCTCATCGCCTGTCGTTGGCAGGTTATCGTAGTATTTGATGGAACCGAGCTTTACGGTGAGCAGGTTTTTCTCGGCAGAAGTACCACCGATGACGAAGCAGATATGGTAAGGAGGACATGCAGCCGTGCCTAAGCTCTTCATCTTCTCAACCAAGAATGGGAGCAGGGTACCCTCATTCTGGATGGTTGCCTTGGTCATGGGATAGAAGTAAGTCTTGTTGGCAGAGCCACCTCCCTTAGCAACCATGATAAAGCGGTATTCCGCTCCTTCGCCAGCCTCGATGTCTATCTGGGCTGGGAGGTTGCAACGAGTGTTCACTTCCTCATACATGGTCAGGGGCGCATTCTGTGAATAGCGCAGGTTGTCCTGTGTATATGTGTTATAGACACCACGGGACAGAGCCTCTGCATCATCGAAGCCAGTCCATACCTGTTGTCCCTTTTCTGCATGGATGATGGCAGTACCTGTATCCTGGCAGAAGGGAAGGATCCCCTTGCATGCCACTTCTGCGTTTCTGAGGAAGGTGAGTGCCACGTATTTGTCGTTCTCAGAAGCCTCTGGGTCTTTCAGAATCGCGGCAACTTGCTCGTTATGGGCGCGGCGCAACATGAATTCTGCATCGTGGAAAGCCTGTTGGGCAAGCAATGTCAAGGCTTCCTTGCTGACTTTCAAAATGGGCTTGCCTTCGAATTCGCTGACAGTAACGCCCTCTTTGGTCAACAGACGGTATTCAGTATCGTCCTTGCCGACCTGGAACATGGGAGCGTACTTAAAATCTGGTGTATTTGCCATAATGTTTTTTGTTTATAAATTGTTTAATATCCAAATATCTGTTCTGTAGTCAGTTGGGTGATCGGCCCAATCTTCTTAAGTGCTTTCATGTCAAGGTTCTTCGGGTCTCCTAAGATCAAGTAACGATAAGGCTTATGTGCCATCGTGCTCTTCTCGAAGTTGACGATATCGCTTAACTTCACGGAGGGGAGTGCCTGGTAGATTCGCTCATTAGCATCGTAGTCGATGCCACGGTACTTAGCGTTGAGGTAGGCATTGATGACTCCGAAGCGAGTGGTCCTGTTGCTGGAAAGAGTCTTGATCAAGCTCTGCTTTGCTAAGTTGAAGGCAGCCTCGTTTTGTGGAATCGTATCCAAGATCTCGTTAAAGACACGGATGCAATCCATCATCTTGTCGTTCTGGGAGATGATATAGGTCTGCCCATATTCAGTATGGTTCCGACGTGGACTGGCATTGTAATAGGCGCTTGCACTATAGGCGAGTCCGCGTGCCTCGCGCAGTTCCTGGAAGACAACGGTGTTCATGCCGCCTCCGAAATATTCGTTGAAGACAGCGGCTGTTGCTGCCTGGGCGGGATCAAACTTCCTTCCTTCGTTGTGATACATGATCATATAGATGTTCTTGGCATCGTAAGGAGCTATCCACACTTCATTCTGGGAACCGTTCTGCTGTTCTGTATATTCCTTGTTCGTTGGACCTGCGGTAAGCTTCTTTGCCAAGAAGTGACCCTTGTCAATGGATCGGGTCAACTGTTCCAGGCTGTAAGGGCCGTAATACAGTACGGAGTGCTGATAGTTGGAGAGTCCCTTGATCAAGTCAATGAGGGCTTGTGGGTTCATGTTTTTCAACTGTGCCTCGGAGAGGTCGTTCAGCTGCTGGTTGTATTTGCCAAATTTTCCATAGAGGCTCAATGCCTGGAAATTGCTGCGCTGGTTGGTCTTGCTGTCCTGACGGTCTTTCAGGATGATGCCTACCATCTTGTCGTAGGCGGCTTTGTCCATCTTAGCATTGTGCATGACATCTTCTGCAAGTGCCAGGGCCTGTGGCATGTTCTCGCTCAGTCCAGTCATGGTGACGGTGATAAAGCTGCTGTTCACGCTGATATGGAAGTTGCAGGCAATCTTGTAGAACGCTTTCTTGATTTGTTCTGCAGTCTTTGTCTTGGTACCGAGGAAGTCAAGATAGTCAGAAGCATAGGTGTAACGATTGTCGGCTTCGTCGCCAAAGTCGTATCGGAAGGCGAGGGTGAACAGTCCATCGTCCGTATTCTTCTTATAGATGACGGGCAGACCTTTCTTGGTCTTGCCGAAGGTCAGGTCCTTCTTGAAGTCGATGAACTTAGGCTGGATAGGATCTACCTTGGAATTGGCGATGTCGCGTAAGAACTGGCTACTCTTGTCACGGTTAGAAGGAATCGGTGTGATGGCAGGCTTGTCGATCTTCTTGTTGACAGTATCCTTGCCTTGCACCTTATAGACGCATACATAGTTGTCATTGAGGTGCTTGTTGGCAAAGGCGACGATCTGCTCCTTGGTCATCTTCGACATCCTATCGATTTGCCTGACAGCGTGTTCCCAGCTTTCTCCATTGATGAAGGCATCCTTCATCATCTCAGTGCGGTTGCGGTTCTGCTGTATCGACTTGTACAACTGTAGCTTGGCGTTGTTGATAACGGAGGGAAGAAGGTCGTTGTCGAAATCCCCTTTCTTCAGTTTTGCGATCTCTGATAATATGAGGTCTTTGACTTGGTTGAGGGTTTGTCCTTCTTTGGGCACGCCACTGATAATGAACTCGCTGTAATCCGCCATTGTGTTGAGGCCAGCGCCTACGCCCTGTGTCTTCATTTGCTGGTTCAGGTCGAGGTCAAAGAGACCAGCCTTGCCATTGCTTAGCATCTCAGCGATCACATTAATGGTATCCGTCTGCTCTTGTGCCGCGCCGGCGAATTTCCAACCTAACATGATATTAGCAGCTTCCTGACCGACAACGGTCGTGTCAACGGGAGCAGTGAGGTCTTTTACTGGGGCATATTCCGGACGGCTGAGGTTGTCGCTCTTTTTCCATCCTCCGATGCGTTTTTTTCTTTGTTTTTTTAGTGTGGTTTTCACCGGCTATGCCGGAAAAATTACTGGCTTTCTTTCCGGAACTGGCGCGGTGTCATGCTGTATTTTTGTTTGAACACCCGGTTAAAATAGGAAAGATTTTCAAAACCGGATTCCGCCGCAATATCCAGAATGGAGGAGTCGGAAGTTGTCAGCAGACGCGAGGCGATTGTCAGGCGGTAGTCCCGCAGATAGTCCACGAAAGACGTTCCCATAGTTTCTTTGAAATACCGCATAAAATGAGATTCGGAAAAATCAACGGTTGCCGCGATGTCGGCAATCGTTATTTTTTGCATGTAATTATTTTCAATGTATTTTAAAACAATTTTCATTTTATCAAGCGTTTTGCGGTTACTGCCTGTCGTTAAGTTCCGGCAGCGGTTGTCTAAAATAAAGAAAAACTGGTACAACTGACTTTTGATGTACAGTTCATAGCCCTGTGGTTTGGTCTTGCTGATTTCGTCACAGGCATCAATTGGCATGATGACATCTGTGTAATAAGGATAGACAGGGGTGAAGATGGT
>CAJLYG010000210.1 GCA_905210845.1 uncultured Prevotella sp. | reverse complement strand
TCCTCCACAAAATCGCCTGCTACATCCCAAATATTTTCAAGAAGCGCAGTGCGTGAAAGCACTTTTCCGCGGTTACTTAAAAGAATTAAAAGAAGCCTGTATTCCATAGCTGTTAACACAATTTCTTCACCGTTTTTATACACTTTAGCTTCATTAGTGTTTATTTTAAGATTATTTATTGTAATTATTCCGTCACTCGTGTCTGTTGAATATCGGCGCATAACACTTTTTATTCTGACCATAAGTTCTTTTACTCTGAAAGGTTTTGAAATATAATCATCCGCACCGAGTTCAAAGCCCATTATTACATTGACTTCATCATCATACGCAGTTAAAAATATTACAGGCAAATACACTGGTTTTTGGCCACGTCCACGCCTTGCTGCGCCACTTGCTCTTGAGTACGTTGTGCCTGTAACCGCTTGCTGTTTTGCTCAACTAAAGCGAAGAGTTGATCCTTGTCCAATGACCTTACATTGCCTTGGCCCCATATCGCCACCGTTCCTCCGAACAGCAACAACACGACCAAAACCATACTTTCATGTCTCATTTCTACGTTCTCTATGTTATGATCCGATTCCCCCAGAGAAAGGGGACTTCACCAATTGCGACTGCAAAAGTACGATGTTTTTCCTGGCTATCCCTTTTAATAATTTCGCCGATCATGGTATTTTTCAGAACATTTATGCTGATATATCAAATAAAATGACCAATTTTGCAGTCTAATTCAGAATTAATCATCCATGGACAAAGAAGCATGGGCATATCAGAGTGCAGAACTTTTCATTTCAAGTTTCCCCCATTGGAGGGAGGAGAAGCTTGTCCTCAACTATGGTTGCATCATCTCGTGTGAAGAAGGGGATGCTACCTTCGAGGTTAACTTCGACACCTGGACATTCCAGCAACGCTCCGTCTTGATCCTGTTCCCCGGTGACATGGTCATGATCAAGTCGGCCACGCCTCATTTCAAGGCACAGGTCCTGCGCTATGACGTCTCCTTGCTCCGCGAGGCATCCCTGCAATTGGAACAGACTGTCTACTCCCTCTTGCGCAAGGACAGGTGCAGGGGGGTCTCGCCCTTGGTCACGGACATTATCAGGAGGATGTTCGCCTTGTTGCAACTATTCTATGAAGAACCGGGATGTGAGTGTTTCGACCAATTGGTCCTTCTTCAACTCAAGGCTTTCTTCTTAGGATTCCATGATTATCTCAAGCGCAATCCCTTGGAGACACCACCCGAAGAGGGATCCGTCCGTGTCAATGAGCTCTTTTCCATGTTCATGGAAGAGGTCACGAAACATTATAAGGAGTGCCGCGAAGTCAGCTATTATGCACAGTGCCTGCATATAACGCCCAAATACTTGTCTACTATTACGTTTGCCAAGACCAAGCATTCTCCAAAGTCGATCATCGACCATTATGTCATCATGCAACTCAAGCTTTTGCTCCGCTCCTCCCAGAACAGCATCAAGCAGATCGCATGGGAATATCATTTCAACGACGATTCTTTCTTCTGCCGGTATTTCAAGGCACACACCGGCATCTCGCCGCAGATGTTCAGGAAAGGGATTCCATAAGGGCGACCGACTCGCCTGTTCCGCTCTTTCCTATTCATTGATCCTTCGCAAGATATACTCCCGGCATTCTTCCATCAGCCATTTCGGGGTGCTCGTTGCCCCACAGATCCCGATAGTGGAGACCCCGTCCAACCATTTCATGTCGATTTCCTCGGCACTTTCTATCTGATAGGAATTGGGGTTGATCCGTTTGCATTCCTTGAACAGGACCTTTCCATTGCTGCTCTTCCTGCCGCTCACGAACAAGACCAAGTCATGACGGGAGGCAAAGCCTGCTATATTCGGCATCCTGTTCGCCACTTGGCGGCAGATGGTGTCAAAGCTCCTAAAGGTCGCCGAAGGAGAGATATGGGCATGGATATATTCTATGATATGATGGAACTCGTCTAAGCTCTTGGTGGTCTGGGAATAAAGATAGATATCCTTGTTGAAGTCCAGTCGCTTCACGTCTTCCAAGTTCTCCACCACGATGGCATGCCCCCTGATCTGCCCCACCAAGCCTAATACTTCCGCATGCCCGTTCTTGCCAAAGATGACGATCTGGGCATCTGGGTTATTGTCGCACTGTCGCTTGATGCGCCGTTGCAGGGCGAGGACCACAGGACAGGTGGCATCGATGATCTCGATATGGTTCTGCTTCGCGATGGTATAGGTCTCTGGCGGCTCGCCATGGGCCCTGAGCAGGACCTTCACGTCATGGAGTGTCCTCAACTGCTCATGGTTGATCGTTACCAAGCCCCGGTCATGGAGCCGTTCCACTTCCATCCCATTGTGGACGATATCCCCTAAGCAATAGAGATGGTTGTTCCTTGCCAGCTCCTCTTCTGCCTTTTGGATGGCCGTTGTCACCCCAAAGCAGAAACCGCTGCCCTTGTCTATTTCTATCTGTATGTCTCTCATTCCTTTACATGGATGTCTATGACGACCTTTGCGTTCGTCGGGTCATTGGTGATCATCAGGATACGGGGCTTCCGCCTTACCGTCTTCAGGTCCTTGGCAATGGCGGTGATCTTCAACTTGGCTGTCTCGCCCGCAGCGATCTTCGTCTTGTTCAGAGAAACCTGCAATCCACCAGTAAACAGCTGTAGCTTGCGGATCACTAACGTGGAGTGCCCCTGGTTCTTCACCAAGATCTCTCCTTTCTTCTTGGCCTTCCCTTCAAAGCTTCCTAAGTCCAATGTGGTCGTAGAAAGACTGACGCTCGGTGCCTCCGCCTTGGTTTGCTCACTCATATAGCTCAGTCCTGGCAGCAAGACTGCCGACACCGTGATCTCCTTCGAGGCTGCTACCTTGTCGCCGGGGAACATGCCTACGTACACAGAGGTCTGCGTCAAGCCATAATCCCGTAGCTTCCTGGAGTCGAGAACCAAGGTGGCAGTACCGGCATGGCCCGGGGCAATCTTCGTGGGAGATACCTTTGCCTTCAGATAATTGGGCAGGTGCATGATGACTGGCTGGATGGTCTGGCTGGTGGCGTTCATCAGATGAATGATCTGATAGGGCACCTCTCCCTTGTTGACATCATCGAACTCAATGTTGTTCTTGTCTGTCTTTAAATTCCCCACCGTAAAAGGGTAGGTTCCAGAAAAGTCGACGATCTCATCAACGACCGTCCCCCGCAAGGTGAGGATCAGGGGTTCCTTCGATCCGTTGGCGTAGATGCCGATCTGTTTCTCGAAATGCCCCATCTGCTTAGCATCGTACATGGCTTTCACCAGGAAGGTCTCACCACTGGCAATGTCGCCTGTCGGATACGAAAGGGTGGTACATCCGCAACTGGTACGTACCTCATCTATCTTCGTCTTACCAAAACCCTTGTTCTTTAACTCGAATTCTGCCGTGATCGGCTTACGGAAAAGGATTTGCCCGCAGTCGATAACGGGCTGTGTCGCAGTGATTCTTTGTGCCATCACAGGGATGGAAAGAACCAGCATGAGCAGAGAAATGAAGAAATTCCTATTCATATCGGATTGTTATTTGATGATCAATGACTGGACTGCGGAACGACCGCCATAGGAGGGACAGTATGCACTTTGGACGGTGCAAGTCCCCATGGAGTATGTTCCTGACCGGTCGACATAATATTCGGTCTCAATGACATGCTTGCCCTTCGAGAGCCGGTCGAAGTAATAATACGTGGCATTGTCGCGTGGCGAGCAGTAATAGCCTCCTTGATAGCCACTCAACTGGTGGACAGGCTCCAAGCAGGCAGCTCGCTTGTCAGCTACTTGCACGAAGTCATAGTCGCGGTCGGCCGTGATGGTGATCCTGATACGCACCTTGTCTCCTACTTTCAGCTGGTCCGTCCCACCTATGATCTCACGGTCGATGGACATGCCCGCCGAGGCTTTCGCTACCTCCGCGGTCTTTTGCATGAACTGGGCATAGACAGCACCCCAGCTCGTTCCTGCGGAGGTTTTCTCCGCCGTGAATGCCTTGACATGGTCGCCGTCCACCGTGGTCTTGACATATCCTAAGCCTGCTGTCGCCTTCGGGGTCTCCAACACCTTGCCGTCTACCTTCAGGACGGTGCTCTCACCCTGACTGGACAGTTTGCCTGTCTCGCCTTCCAAGAAAGCATACACGGCATCAACGCTGTTGATTGGCGTGCTCCAACTGGTGGTGCGCTTTTCCTGCAACAGCCAACGTTGCATCTCCTCGATGGCCTGATGGTCCTGGGGACGCAAGAGCTTCAAGGCCTCGATGGCTGCCACCTGCGTCGGGATGCGGTAATCAAACCAACTATAATAGGCTTTCGGAGTGTCAAAATAGCGACCGGTCTCCTTGCGATAGACGCTGTATTCCATGAGGCTCTGCAGGTACTGCTTTGCCAACGCTGTGTCATGGGATGACTTCCCGAAGATAACGGCTGCCAAGGCCTTGCCATAAATGGTGAAAGCCGCGGTCTGCTTGGCGAGATGCTGGGTCAGGTAGGCAGCATCTGATTGCTGGGAAGCCGGGAGCTTCCTGCCGTCCAAGGCACAGAGATAAAGGTAGTGGACTGCCGTCTCACTGGGACGGAGGTTCTTCACGCCCTTTTTCTCGGCTTTCTTCATCTCTGCCACTTCCTCGGCTATCTTCTTCCCCATGTAGCGGAAGGCTGCATCGAGCAGGGCCGACGTATTACCTTGTTTGCCAACCATGGCGTTCAGGCGCACCAATATCTCACTGACAGCGGTCGTCATGTAAAGGCTACCAGGCATACCTGGCCACCAACTCCATGACCCGTCGGGGTTCTGCAACCTCTTGATCTTGTCAAGACTGCTGCCCAAGCGATAGTCCAAAGCCGATGCATCGAAGTATTGGAGGAGCTGTTGCTTTTGATCGGTCTCCTTCCGGGCATCCATGACCCAAGGGGTTTCATCCAAGACGAGGGTCTTGAGGTCCTGGTCTTTCTCCAACTGGCTCATCAAAGAGGTCTCCGTTCCCTTCTCTTGCTTCCAGAGCTCGAGTGTGGACTGGATCTGGGGAGCTGATTTCAGGAGATGCCCTGCCATGCTGTTGGAGTAATAGGCTGCCGCCTGGCTGATCACGTCATCTGTTGTCGGGGCACTCAAGGCAGGCAGAGCCTGGATCATCAACCAAGTTGGGTTGTTGGTATATTCTACCGTAAGCTTCTTATCCTTGCTGCCTGTCGGGAAGAGCTGGGTTAAGTCGAGCTGTTCCGTCCCTGCCCCATGCTGGGTGAATGGGACGGTTGTCACCACCTGTTCTTGTTCGGGCATGACCG
>CAJLYG010000209.1 GCA_905210845.1 uncultured Prevotella sp. | reverse complement strand
TTTTCATAAATAATAAGAAATAGAGGATGCATCAGAATTTTGATACACCCTCTTTCCTTTTCGACAAACGATATCGCAGAATAGCAATAGGCACGAATCCCATTCTCTTCCCCTGCTTATTGACATGACATCGCGGATGAGTAAACCTGAAAGAAAATGGAACCTACACATAAAAAGAGATGAAAAAGAAAGAATTAATGAAGAAGTGGATTTTGTTTCCTGTCATCCTACTCTTCCTCTGTTGGCTGTTCAGATGGCTTGATTACCTCTTAGCTTCCAACCCAGAGGCAACTCCCCCATCCCTCATCACGGTCGGAGGCATCGCTTTTACCTTGATCGCAACCATCTATTTAAACGTTTTCGTTAAGCCAAACGAGCAAAGCCAAACGTGTTTGAGCTTTGCCATGGCGAGAAAACGAAGGATGAAATCCAACCTTTCGAAACAGCATAAGGAATGATGGATAAGGCATTTGCCTATATGATTTAATCAAAAAGAAAATCAGGCAAAGGGTTGTCCGTTTGGGAAATTTGTTATACCTTTGCACAAACAAAAAAAGAAATAAGAATTTATGGACGATTATCACGCGGAAAATTACAATCTGTAGGTTGGGGAAAGACTCTGAGTGAGCTGATCTTCAACCTATTAACGTATGGAGATTAGCGAAATGAGAACATATTGGAATATCAACTCAAATCTGAAAGCCATCGAAGAATGGCAGCCCAACTGCTGGATACAGGTAACATGTCCAACTGATGAAGACCAGCAATTGCTGGAAGATAAATTCGAAATACCTGAGTATTTCCTCTCGGACATCAGCGATACTGATGAGCGCGCCCGTTACGAATATGATGACGGATGGATGCTGATCATCCTGCGTATCCCTTATGTCAAGGAAATCCGTTCACGCACGCCGTATACGACAGTGCCCTTGGGCATCATCCATAAACGTGACGTTACCATCACCGTGTGCTACTACGAGACGAACATGATGATCGACTTCGTGAGCTACCAGCAGAAACGGGGTGTAGGATTTACGGACTATGTAGACCTGATCTTCCGCCTTTTCCTCTCCTCCGCCGTGTGGTACCTGAAAAGGCTGAAGCAGATCAACGCCCTGATTGAGAAGGCAAAGCACAATCTCGACCATGGCGTGAACAACGAGAGCCTGATCGGACTAAGCAGATTGCAAGACTCCCTCACCTATTTCATTACGTCAATCCGCGGTAATGAAAACCTGCTCGCCAAATTGAAGTTCAAGTTGCAGGTGGATGAGCTGGACGCAGACCTGATCGAGGACGTGAATATCGAGATGACACAGGCAAGGGAAACCACCAGCATCTATTCCGACATCCTTGAGTCGACTATGGATACCTATTCCAGCATCATCAACAACAACATGAACACAGTGATGCGAACCCTGACATCCGTGAGTATTATCATGATGTTCCCTACCCTCATCGCCTCTCTCTTCGGCATGAACTTGATCAATGGGATGGAAACTTATAAGTATGGATTCCTCATCGCATTGGTCATTTCCGTCATCGTATCAGGACTCTCTTGGTGGATTTTGAGGAATAAACGACTCCTTTAAATGCTTTTTTTGAAAAAAAATCGCCATTCATTAGGATTTTACAATTTTTTTATCTAAGTTTGCATTTGATAAGGGGGTATGGGGATTTACGTGCTCCGCCGTATCTCAAGTTGAAATACCGTGTCATAAACTAAAACAGTGAAATGATGGACTCTCAAGAGAACGCTCTGAATCAGGGCAATTTACAAGACGAGAAAAAAGTGGAAGGACCAGTAGTTGAGGAAGCAACCGCTACTGATTCTCAAGTACAGAACGCGCAAGGGGATACTCCGAAGGAAACCGACGAAGGGCCTCAGGCTGAGGTATCGGTGACTGAAGGGAAGACGGAAGAACCGGAAAGCGACGCATCACCCAAGGCTGATGATCCCGCCAAGAAGGTCTATACGTCCAAGAAGGAGGTCCTGGAACGTGTGAAGGAAATCGCCAGTAGTGATGAAATTCCTAACAAAGAGGAAATCGACCACCTGAAGACCACATTCTATAAGATCCATAACGCTGAGCGAGATGAGCAGCAGAAGGAATACTTAGAGGCTGGGGGGAAGCCCGAAGAATACGAGGTTCTGCCGGATGAGGATGAGGAGATGTTCAAGGCTGAGATGGGAATCATCAAGGAAAAACGCGCCAAGCAATTCCAGGAACAGGAAGCTGAGAAACAGGAAAACCTCGAAAAGAAACTTGAGATCATCGAAAAGATAAAGTCGCTGGCAACATCGCCGGAGGAAGCCAATAAATCCTACCAAGAGTTCAAGGACCTGCAACAGCAATGGAAAGAGATAAAGGCGGTACCTGCAGACAAAGCCAATGAGCTTTGGAGAAATTACCAGCTCTACGTGGAACAGTTCTACGACTTGCTCAAGCTGAACAGTGAGGCACGCGAATATGACTTCAAAAAGAACTTGGAGCTGAAGACCAAGCTCTGCGAAGCTGCCGAGAAGTTGGCTGATGAGCCTGATGTCATCAGCGCGTTCCACCAACTGCAGGAACTGCATCAGGAATACCGCGAGATCGGGCCGGTAGCTAAAGAGCTCCGCGAACAGATCTGGGCACGCTTCAAGGCGGCATCTACCGTCATCAATAAACGGCACCAACAGCACTTTGAGAACTTACGTGCGCAGGAGGAAGAAAACCTGACCAAGAAAACTGCACTCTGCGAAAAGGTGGAGGCAATTGCTAAGGAAGAGAACAAGGGAGCCGCTGACTGGGAGAAGCATACCAAGGAGATCATTGCCATCCAGGCTGACTGGAAGAAGATCGGGTTTGCCCCACAGAAGATGAATGTGAAGATCTTTGAGCGCTTCCGCGCTGCCTGCGATGATTTCTTCGGAAGGAAAGCAGAGTTCTTCAAGGGACTGAAGCAACGCTTCGCAGAGAATGCGGAGAAGAAAAAAGCATTGGTGGAGAAAGCACAAGCACTGCAAGACAGCACAGACTGGAAGTCGACCAGCGATAAGTTGATTGCCCTGCAGAAAGAATGGAAGACCATTGGCGTGGTGCCCAAGAAATTAGGCGACCAGCTCTGGAACGACTTCCTCACGGCTTGCAATCACTTCTTCGAGGCAAGGAATGCCGCGAATGCGGGAACACGCAGCGAGGAAAGGACGAATCTCGAGAAGAAACGCAATGTCATCGCACAACTGAAGGAATTGCTCGAGAATACAACAGAGGATGCCCAGGAAAAGGTACAGGAGCTGACCGACGAATATAACGCGATTGGACATGTGCCTTACAAGGAGAAAGACAAGATCTATAAGGAATACCACGACCTCCTGGATAAGGTCTATAAGGAACTGAACATCTCTACGGCTCGCCGCCGTCTCGACAATTTCCGCAATAACCTGAAGAACGTGGCGAAACGGGGCGAGGATGCCTTGGACAATGAACGGGGACGGCTGATGCGACGCTACGAACAACTAAAGGGGGAGATCCAGACTTACGAGAACAACCTCGGATTCCTGAATGTGTCGTCAAAGAAGGGCAATAGCCTGATCGACGAGATGAACAGGAAGGTGCAGAAGCTGAAAGATGATGCTAACCTGGTCCGCGAAAAGATTAAGGCGATCGATAAGCAGAACGAAGAAAACGACGAGGAAGAGGACAACGAAGAATCTTAATTTTCATCTTTTAAATTGATAAATTGGGGAGGGGGCCAAGGGTTCCCTTCTTTTTTTTCTCTCTAAGCAAAGATCCCAGGACCCTATGCCAGAACACAGACTCTCCAAATAGAACATAAATAATATTAAAAGTGAGACTTCTATGAAGTTCTCTCTCATTTTTATTATGTAGCTTTGCAGTATAAAAAATATGCGAGAGCATAGATTACCTCATCAGGATATCATCATCAATGACCCTAAATGACCTTAGAAAGAGTATGAAAATAAGACAATTATTGAACTTGGGAATTTGCTTCCTCATGATTTTTGCAGTATCCGTGAGACGGGACGGGAAATGGCTCGGACATTCCCTGAAAGCCGAACAGGAGACCAAGGCGGGTATCCAAGGAGATACCTTACGCACGGAAAAGGATGGGACGATCGTCATCAACACCACTTATCTTGCCAAGGACATCACCGGATTCGGGGGGAATGTGCCGCTCGAGATATTTGTCAAGGACGGGAAGATCAGCAAGGTCGTTTCCCTGAAGAACACGGAGACGCCTGATTTCTTCCATAAGGCCCAGGCATTGCTGACCCGCTGGAACGGCAAGTCCTTGGAAGAAGCCGCAGCCATGAAGGTGGACGCAGTCTCTGGAGCCACATTTTCTTCCAAGGCCATCATCGGGAACATGCAAAGAGGCATACAATATGCGCTCAAGAACACCGCGGAAAAGCACTGGTACGACTCGCTCGACCTGAGTGCAAAGGCTATAGCCGGCTTGATCGTCGTGCTCATGGCTGCCATCATTCCCTTGTTCTACAAGAACAGGAAATACCACACGTTCCAGCAAATCCTCAACATCATCGTCCTCGGATTCTGGTGCGGGAGCTTTATTTCCTACGCTTCACTGATCGGGTACATGTCGAACGGGTGAATGTCATTTCCCTTTTAGTGCCCTGCATCATGCTGGTCACGGCATTTATCTACCCGCTGTTTGGTAAGAAATCATACTATTGTACCCATATCTGCCCATTTGGCTCTCTCCAGGAGCTGACCGGGAAATGTGTGCCCTACAAAATCAAGATGAAGCCGAAGACCGTCAAGCGGCTCGATCGGTTCCGGCAACTGCTTTGGGCAGTCCTGATGTTCTGCCTATGGACTGGAATATGGTTCGACTGGATCGACTATGAGCCGTTCTCAGCCTTTATCTTCCAGTCGGCTTCATGGGTCGTCATTGGCATTGCCATCGCCTTCGTGCTCCTCTCTACCATCGTCATGCGACCTTACTGCCGTTTCGTATGTCCAACGGGCACCTTATTCAAGATCAGTCAAAACAACAAATAAAATCATCAGTATCATGAGTTCAAGATTAATCATCATTGTCTTGGTACTCGCCCTGGCATTTGTCAGCATCCGCCTGTTGCAGGCCTCCACGACCCAGGGCACCGGTCATTCTGATGAGGATGCAGTATATAAGAACATCCTCTCACGGACAAGTATCCGTTCGTATCAAGACAAAGCGGTAGAGAAAGAAAAGGTTGAAAAGCTCCTGCGTGCGGGCATGGCAGCACCTGGGAAATGGCCAAACACGCCGAGCTGTGCACCAATGAGGCGATTTTGAGCAACGCGCC
>CAJLYG010000208.1 GCA_905210845.1 uncultured Prevotella sp. | reverse complement strand
AATGTCAATTCTCTGCTGCAGGTAGTCCACGAACCTCCAGCCCGGTGATATCAAGTATCAGGATGTGAATGGGGATGGTGTCATCACTTCTGCCGACAGGATCCGTTGCGGTCATAGCAGCTTCCCGACAGCCAACTATGGTATCAGCATCAACCTGGGTTACAAAGGGTTCAGTGTCAGTGCCCTCTTCCAGGGAGCGACTGGATTCGATATGTATCTCGGCGATTCCTTCAGCATGCAGAGTGCACAGTCGCTCACAACACCGCGCTATACCTTCCAGAAAGACTATTGGACGCCCTCCAATACGGATGCGAAGTTCCCGCGCTTGGTTTCCTCCAACAGCGTCAACGGCAGTAACAACACATTGACCAGCGACTTCTGGCTGATCAACGGAGCTTATTTCCGCCTGAAGGACTTCCGAATCTCTTACGACCTGAAGTACAAATTGCTGAAGAAAGTATCATGGCTCAGCAAGTGCAGCATCGGTCTGAGTGGCCAGAACATCTTCACGATATCCGATGCTACCGATTATGGTCTTGATCCTGAGAATGGCTCTACCAATGGATATTACTATCCGAATGAGAGAGTTTATGCTATTAACTTAACCGTTGGATTCTAAATACGAAACAGATATGAAATACAGAAATATATTATATGGTGCAGTATTGGCAGGTGTCGCCCTCCTGAGCTCATGCGATGTCATGGACACATCTCCATCGGAGTCTTATTCCGAGGAACTGGTATGGAGCACCAAGTCTACAGCAGATGCCTTCGTGGAAAGTGCCTATTCTTCGATCTTAGGCGGACTTTATGCTGGTAAGTATGCCCAAATGGAGGGATATTCGCCCAATGGCATCCATAGCAACCTGAACAACTTAGACGGTTTCCCTACGGAGACAGGCCTTACCAACAGCTATGATACTGGGTTCAATCAGTTCAGCCGACTCAGGATGTGCAACCTGATCATCGACAAGGCACAGAACTCCACCTCCTTGAGCGAGGGTGAAAAGAAGGAATTGATCGCCCAAGGACATTTCCTCCGCGGACTGGTCTTCTTCTATCAGGCTCGTTGGATGGGACGTTTCGTTCCTATCACCAAACTGTTGTCAGTGAATGACACGGCCGACTTCAAAACTCCGTTGACAAGCAGCGTTGCCGAGAGTTATAAGTATGTCATGGATGATTTCGACGCAGCCATTGAAGGATTGCCAGAGACCTCATCCTCAGGCATCGGCAACAAATATGCGGCATACGCCTTCGCAAGCCGTGCTGCTTTACAAGCCTATGCTTATACTGGCGACAAGACGTACCTGACGAAATGTATTGAGGCATCGAATGCCGTCATTAATTCTGGGAAATATAAGCTAACATCCGACTACGGGAACATGTTCCAGGAAGAGGGAAACACGGATGCTGAGATCATCCTTGGCTACTATCGCCTGGATCAGAACACGCAATGCTCCTCATACAATGAGCTGATTGGCTGTATTCCAAATATCAGCAATGATGAGATCCAAACCGCTGGCGGCTCTGTTTTCTTCAACAACGCGAATGGAAAGAGCTTCGAGGGCTGGGCCACCTTCTTCCCATCACAAGACCTGATCGACCAGTATCTTGTTATCGACCAGAAGGACGGAAAGGCTAAGCCTTGGGATCAGACCTCACAATACCTGAACAGCGTGGAGGAGAAAGACCCGTCCGGACTGAAGGAAGGCGACTTCGTCAACATCCCGGCTATATCCCGCAAGGTTCCTGATGCGGATGACATGGGATCCAATGCCAAAGGGCAGAAGATTATCAAATGGGGTGTTGTCAAGGACAATTCCAGGATCAACGAGATCATGTACAACCATCGTGACAACCGTTTCTACGGTACGATTGTCTACGACTCTTGCTACTGGCTGCAGAATGAGTTGATTACCACTTGCTGCCGCGGTAGTATGTGGGCAGGTGTCCGTCAAGGACAGGCTGACTCATGGTACACGACTGCTTCAGGATACTACTGGAGAAAGAACGTCTACGACGTAAGCCCACGTTTGTATTGGAACGTAAAGACCAATTATCACTTCGTCATTGCCCGCTTGGGTGAGATGTACATGAATCTCGCAGAGGCAAAGTTGCTGCAAGGTGACTTAAGTGGCGCAGTCGCTGCATTGAACGAGACCCGCACAAAACACGGGTTGCTCCCCGCCTCTACCGCCTCATCAGAACAGGAGGTATGGAGCGATTACATCCGCGAACGCCGCTGTGAGATGGCTTACGAGAATGATATCTATTGGTCGTACCTCCGTTGGGGTAAATATGGAGGCTTCGCCAATGACGGCGCTGCGCCAGGTGATGTCATCAATGCACTGAACACTCCCGTCCACAAGATCCAGATCACCCATGACAGGAAGCAGTTCATGATCGCTCAGATGGTAACCAATGGTGCATGGAACCGCAACTTTACCGTCCGCAGATACCTCATGCCGATCCCACAAGGACAGATCGATTCCAGAGCTGCCGGTGGCATTCATGATACACAGAACCTAGGTTGGTAATTCTTAAAAACATATGATTATGAAATTATTCAAATATTCTTTGATATTAGCACTGGCAACCTTGATGTTCTCTTCTTGTCTGAAGAGTGATCTCGATGACCTGCCAGAATATGAAGACAATAACATCGTCAGTGTTCAGCGCGTAGAATATAGGTTTGTTGGCTCGACCACAACAGTCAACGGCGACCCTATCGTACAGTTTGTTACTTTAAGAAACAGCTCCACCATAGACACAAAATCGAAGACTGTGTCTATCCAAGTGACTGTTCCGGCGGCTAATTCAACCTTTACAGAGAGTGAGCGGGCAAAGTGCTCTGTCAACAATATTGCCGTCATGGTACAGGCATCTACCGCTGCCAGGATCACACCGGCAAGTGGGTCACCCGACTTAGGCGTGCCCGCTGACTGGTCGTCACCTCACCAGTATGTGGTCAAGGCCGCTGATGGCAGCACTGAGACGTGGACCATTCAAGTAACGAACTTTAGTAAATAATAAATGTAATGCCGAGAGGGGACCATGATCTGTGTGGTCCCCCTCTTTATAAAACAACTATGCGGAATCATCTTCTTTTATATCGATTGCTCTTCTTCCTGTCTGCCTGCCTACCGCCAGTGACCTTACGCGCGGATGACGGGAATGCTATTAACCGCCCATATGCTCCTGATGGGATTCCTTTTACCATCACCGATACGCCATGGAAAGCTGACCTGCAAGGCAACCACCGGGCTGTCATCCAAGTGGACAAGGTCAAGAAGAACGCTGTACGTGTGATCCTGCCTTGGCGCCGACCAGACCTGAGAGTTGATACCAAGAGGATCAAGATTGTGGATGCAACGACTGGAGATACCCTCCAGAACATCAAGGTTTATTCCTTAACCCAGGAGAAAGGCGACTTCGCTTTCATGCCGAAAACCGTTCCGGGGAAGTATTATGTCTACTACCTCCCTTACCGATACAGGAAAGAGGCTGATGATGCCCGGTACGGGAAACCGTGGAACGACTACCTCCCACCTATCGATCATGCCGATCCAGCATGGATTGCAAAACTACCACAAGCAAGCTCCAAACTTCCTGTAGCAACAGTTCTCAGGTTCGAGGCACGCTCTGCCTTTGACTTCTTTACGGAAATGGGGACGATTGCCACGCAACGAGAAACACAAGAATTGTTAGATGCTCATCCGGAAAATCCTATTGTCTTCCAAGAAGACCGCGTCTACGCCATCCGGATGCAAAAGCAGATACCCGTTAGGTGGGTGCATACAGGACTAAACAAGGCGTTCGAGGGCAAGGCCCTACGCAATGAATACTATGTTTGGCAGGTCGGTGTCTGGGCACCCCGGCAGGACGTGGACAAGGTCCGCCTCTCCTTCTCCGACCTGAAAGATGAGCAGTCGGGCGCGGTCATTCCCAAAGACCAGATCACCTGCTTTAACCAAGAGGGCACTAACTGGGACGGAAGCCAGCTGTCTTTCGACATTAATGTCCCCAAAGGAACGATCCAGGCTCTCTGGTGTGGGGTGCAAATCCCAGAAAACGCACGACAGGGCAACTACCAAGGCATCATTTCTGTCTCCGCGAAGGGCATGGAAACTCGTGAACTGCCCGTCACAATCCAGGTATCTAACCAACTGATCGCAGACAAAGGAGATGGCGACCTATGGCGACTGGCACGACTGCGCTGGCTGAACTCCACCATTGGACTGGACAATCATCCCGTCCCACCCTTCAAGGCTCTGTCCATTGACCAGAATATCATCACGGCAACAGACAAGAAAGTGACGATAGGAGCCAATGGACTCCCCGACAAGATCGAGATCAACGGCAAGCAGATCCTCGCCCAACCGCTCTCCTTCTTAGTCAAGACCGCACAGGGAGACTATGTTTTCCAAGCCTCTAACAGGACGATCTCGCAGAAAGCCGATGGCCTTGTGACCTGGCAGGCGGACAGCAAGCAAGGAGGTCTCTCCTTTACCTGCACGGCACAGATGGAATATGATGGCTACATCCATTATAATATCAAGGTCACGGCAGACCGGCCCACAGAAGTGGAGGACGTGCAATTGATTGCCAACTATACACCCTACGTATCGGAATACATGATGGGAACAGGACTGAAAGGCGGCTACCGTCCGGAACAGTTCACATGGGACTGGAAAGGACCGTATGACAGTTACTGGATCGGGAATGCCCTCGCAGGTCTCCACATGGAATACAGAGGGGGAAGCTATCACGGACCGTTATTGAACGACTATAAGCCGGAAGCCCCTCAGGCGTGGGCAAACGGTGGAAGAGGAAGTGTCGTAGTCGATGGCAAGGCAGGGAGTGCCACCAACGTGCTCACCCACACAGGCAAGATGACAGTCAACCCACAAGGCAAGGACTTTGAGTTCGCCTTGCTCATCACACCGGCCAAGCCCGTCGACACGCACAAGCAGTTCTCACAACGATACTTCCACTCCTTAGAAAAGGATTTCGACCATGCCGCAGAAGAAGGAGCGAACATCATGAACATCCACCAAAGTCGCGACCTGAATCCGTTCATCAACTATCCTTTCATCGTCCGCGACTCCCTGAAAATGTTCATCGACCATGAGCATCAGGAGGGAAGGAAGGTAAAACTGTATTATACCATCCGTGAGTTGTCCAACTATTGCGCTGAGATCTTTGCCCTGAAGAGCCTCAACCATGAGATCTTCGTCAAAGGTGTCGGCTATGGGGAACCTTGGCTTTGCGAGCATCTCATCGATAAAGTTTTTAAAGAGTTCAACAAGTTTTGTATGGGACT
>CAJLYG010000207.1 GCA_905210845.1 uncultured Prevotella sp. | reverse complement strand
TAGTCCGTGTTCATCGCGCAGTTTTTTCAGCACCCCCGCCTCTCCGGGGCGTCCTTAGAGAGTCTTTCCGAGGTAGAGCTGGACTTTACCGACTTCACCTCACAGAGCCAGTTATTCTTCTTCGGCAACGCCACTGTCGAGGTGCATAAGCCTTCGCCCGGAGACGATGGAATACGAGCCTACGAACATGGGCAGGGCGGCATCAACAACTTTGTGTGGAAGGAAAACGTCATCGACCATCGCTTCAAGAAGCTTGACCCTATGTTCGAGATAAAGAAGGTGCAGGCAGAGGATGGTCATGAATATCTCGATATAGATATCCACAGTGTAAAGAGCCATTTTTTCGGATATCTCATCAATACCAGCCGCCTCTTCTGGCGCAAGGAGACTGAATATAACTTTGAGAACCGTCCGGAGGATGCCAAGGCATATTTGGACCAGCACCCGTTCGACATACAAGGAGAAGGACTAACCCCGGATGAAATAAGCGAACAGAAGCAGAACCTCATCAACAAGATATTCGTCATGGGTTATATGCTCCACCGCTACAAGAGCGTGACGCGTGCCTGGGCACCGCAGGCCATGGACAACAAGATTGGCGAGGACGGCCAGTGCAATGGTCGCTCGGGCAAGAGTTTCTTCTTCAAGACCATACAGAAGATGCGCAAGACCGTCTCACTATCCGGACGCAAGAGAAACCTTATGGACGACCCACACGTTCTGGAACAGGTAACTCAATTCACCGACATGGTGCTCGTTGATGACTGTGACCAATATATGGACCTTGGTCAATTCTATGATAGCATTACCTCTGACCTTACCGTGAATCCAAAGAATAACCACGTATTCACCATCCCCTTCGACGACAGCCCCAAGTTCGCTTTCACAACCAATTACGTGCCTACCAACTTCGACCCGTCAAGCCAGGCTCGTGCCCTGTATATGGTCTTCAGCGACTGGTACCATGAGAAGACCGAGGAGAACGACTATCTGGAGACCCGTTCCATCCGCGACGATTTCCATAAGACACTCTACGAGCACGACTACACCGAGGAGGAATGGAACAACGACATCAACTTCTGGCTGCAGTGCACCCGCTTCTACCTCAGTCTGGCTGACAGCGGCTATAAACCCCAGCCGCCGATGGAGAACATCATCCAGCGCAAGTACAAGGCCGATATGGGCGCCAACTTCGAGGACTGGGCCGACGGCTATTTCTCGCCGGAAGGCGACAACCTCGACAGAATGCTGGAGCGCGACAATGTGCTTAACGACTATATGCGCTTTGCCAATGTCAACCGCATCACCATGCAGAGCTTTAACAAGAAGCTCAAGGCATTCTGCGCCACACGCTCCTGGATCGACAGTCTGAATCCCAAGGAACTGCAGAACGCCTCTGGCCGCATCCAGTCGCGCGTGACCGGGCCGGACGGCACCAGCAAAATCAAGGATATGATATATGTGAAGAGCAAGCCGGAGGAAATACAGGAGATAAAGCCGGAATCAAAGCAGGAGCCGAAACAACAGGATCTCTTCGACAAACCTAACGGGCAACCCGGAGACGATTGCCCATTCTAATTGCTTTTTAATCTTATCGCTTGCCAGGGCGGCGTTGCTGAGTGATTCAGCAGCCCGCCTTTTTTTCGTGTCTTAAACTTCCAATAGGCCATGGTAAGATTTATTTACATCTTGCCACAGCATGCCCACAATGTGGCTTTTCGTTTCCCCGTCCTCTTTCTAATTTTGTTCCAAAATTTTGTGACTTTTGCAACAGAGAGTTTGAAAAGGTTAAAAATTCAGTGTTTATCGGGGTTTTCGGTGTCACAAAGTTGTCACAAAGTTGCGTTGCAAACTGTCACAAAAATAATTTGGTTTGTGACAGAGCCTTTTAGGTAGGGTTTTAGGTGCCTTTGTTGCACTTTTGATTTTGCCAACAAAAATCTGCAACAGAAGATTGTGACGGACATTCTATTTGATAATCAGCAAGTTACAAAGTCTGTCACAAATGAAACGCTGTCACAAAATTATTTCACGAAATCAGAATTACTCAGAAGTAGAGAGAAGAACAGGAGGAGATTTAGAAAGAGAAAAATTGATATAATGTTTACAATATAGTTCAAATCGCAACGCCTGTTTGAAGATATTGACACTTTCTTACTTGCTTTAATGGGAACGGCAAGGTTATCGTGCGCTACGATAACCTTCATCGGGCAGGAGCTATGCCGGCATTATGGATGCCCAGCTGCGTTTCCTTCCACCCAACAGAGGAATTTTTGTACTATTATAAATAATAATTATTCTATATAAATGAACTTTTGCGTGATTTTATTTTTGGAATCGCCTTATTTTCAGTAGCTTTGCAAAACAACTAATTCTTTTGAAGACGGAGAAAGCAAAAATAGAAAAAAGACATGGAGCGAGAAAGAAGGTACCTGAAAAAAGTTTGTCCGGTAAAAATCGAGCCTTATCTTGCGGAGTATATAAATTCGAAATACAGCCGTGACCCACACACGGGAGGACTGCGCATCCCATGCTCAGCCGACCTTTATCACTGCGTGTGGGAGAATATGTCACGCCGCCGGAGCAATCAGCCAGAGATTCTGGAAGAATCTGGCAATGTTCTCATCTCCTTGCCATGTCGCAGCCGTGAGGATGGGCAGGCATGGAAAGACCCTGCTTATTTCAACTACCTTTCACCGAGAGGCGCGCATGAGGTAGAATGCTGTATCCGTCGCATGTTCAACTTTGAACTCCACCGTGCCCTGTTCGAAAACGAGGAGTTTGGCAAGGAACGTCGGAACATTGATGTCGTCTACGATTTCATGCGTGCCTATCATTTGAAAAGCATCACAGAGGACGCACTGCTGAAGAACTATTACCGTTATCGCAACCGCCTAAGGCAAAAAAGATCGAGAAAATACAGAAAATAGCATTCATTTAAGTATTATTAATACAGATTCAACTACCGTTTATGTCCTTTAAAAATTAAGAATATGAGAGAATTTACCAGTCTTTTGAAAGTATCCCCACTTGATGGCACTCCTCCCTTTGAGTTCTTGGCCGACCATTTTGAGTTCACTCCTACCGTTTCCAACGAGGATGCTGGCATCACCTGGAATTGTAGCAAAACTTTTGTCGTAGACTATCCTGACCAAAAAGCCATGCAGTATTTTAGATTTCCGAGAAAGGCAATCGTTACCCTTTCCGCGTCTGACCGTACCTCCTTTGCCATCGGATCCCCAGAATGTCCAGCTCGCGTTCACATCTCATCACATCTGCAGAAAGCACAGCTGATAGTCGACTGTACCATGCTGGAAGACCCTTTGTCTTAGTCTTTTGCCCACACATTGTATATAAGTATCTTTGGGCATAAATTGTTTGTTCATGAACGAAATACAGCAACTGCTTCTATCCGATATGCCGCTCCTTATTTCACGGAGCGGTTATATGCAATTGATGATGTACGCTTTTCCTTCGCTGAAAAACATTGTGGCAACGAAAGGGGATGCTACAGAACCATTACGGCTTTCACTCTTTGGGTTCGATGATGTTTCCTACGCAGAGAAGACCGCCAGATCCTTAGCGGTAATAAAGAAAGCTATAGTCCAGGATCCTTCGACCAAAGACCTGAACGTTACATGCGATTATTCTTCGCCGGATCTCCCAAACGATTCCATAGCCTACCATCGCGTTTTTGGACTGATCACGGCTAACAGCAGCTATCGATTCTCGACAAAGCAATTGGAAAGTGACATACTTGCTGCAGAAGCGAATCCTCTGATTACCTCGCATTTCCTGCACGTCAACTCACCTGGCGGTGACGCTTGGTACCTTGACAGGCTTGGGGAAACAATGTCAAAGTGCGAGAAACCTATCATCGCCTTGTATGAGCAATGCTGTTCGGCTGCTTACCACATTGCTTGCCATGCGCAAAGGGTGTATGCAAACACCAAGTTTGACTTCGTTGGTTGCATCGGCACCATGGTATCTTTTTGGGATTACGAGGATTACTACAAGACCATGGGATTGAAATTAGTAGAGGCAAAGGCTACGAATAGCGACTTAAAAAACAAGATGTTTGATGACCTTATCGACGGAAAGCCGAAGCAATTCGTTGAAAATGTTCTGAATCCCCTTAACGAAGCATTCCTTTCCACAGTCCGCTCACAGCGCAAGCAACTTGCTGGCCTTGCCACCGACCATCCGGCCTTACGGGGCGAGACTTATTATACAGACGGAGCCATACAGATTGGGCTTGCTGATGGTTGCCGCACCTTCTCCGAGGCTATAAGTGAATGTGCCGCCCTTGGGCAAGAATATTCTAAAACGCTAAAAGCCAAAAATTTTGTTTATAACAGTATCTAATTTTTAATTTAGGATAATATGAAGAAAAAACTCTATCAGGTTCTTGAATTTCTTGGGCTTAAACAGAAGTTCGACGAAAAAAGTCTCTCCAACGAGGAATTCCAGGCTATTGTCGCTGAATACCAGAAGAAGTATCAGTCTACTCTTCAGGATGATATCGCGGCAGAAAAGGCAGCTGAGAAAACCAAGGCTTTGGAGGAAGCAAACCAAAAATTGTTGAACGATATCTATGCTGCCATTCCCTCTGAGGCAAAAGGCACTGGCAATCAGACGCAGCAGCCAGGAAATGCTTCTGGAGATGGCATCATAACTGCCATCAACAATCTCGGCAAGCAGTTCAGTGAGATGGCACGTCGTCCGGCAGAGGACATCCCAGCAACGACTGCTACATCAGCCTCTGTTCTTTCCATCAATGGTCCGGGCACTACGGCTCAATACCTTTTCGGCATTGAAACGCCGATGTTTGACATGAAGTATCGCTGGAACGTCATCGCTGCCAATCCTCGTGCCGCACGGTCCATGCCAGATCCGGATGACGAGACCGCGCAGGCTTTCTATAAGTCCGTGCAACGTTACGGTCGCTCTCTCCAGCAACGCTTTGCCTACCTGCAGGAAAACGGCATGCTCAGCCCTAAGCTACTCCAGACTGGCGAATATTCCAACAACTACGATGGCGTTAAGAATGCCGGGTTAGGAGACCAGTATGTTATTCTGCGCCAGGATGCCCTTATTGGGCGTGTGCTGCAGAAGCGTGATCTTACCCAGTACTTCCCTGTACGCTACGGAGTGCAGGACCGTGATCTTCTCTTTAACGCCTACTTTGGCGAGTTATCCCAGGCTTACCAGAAAGGTGAAATCTACAAAGGTGACATGAAGATCGAGAACGAGATGGGCTACGTTGATGACGCGATGATCAAGATGCAGTTCGGTCCCATGAAGGATGTTCTATCAGTTCATTCTGAATATTGCCCAGAGC
>CAJLYG010000206.1 GCA_905210845.1 uncultured Prevotella sp. | reverse complement strand
TACATTCATAGATTGAACCCTTTAAATCCATACTATCCTTCATGCCGTCAACAGGTCTATGTATAAGCAGTTCGTCTACCAGAAGGAGATGCGAGAGACCAAGAACCCCGTTACCATGGAGAAAATGCGCTTGGAGATGGAACGGTTACAGCATTTCGTTGCGATGTGGAAGCCACGTCTTGCCGACATGCGTCGCAATGCCGTTTACTACATCCGTGCCAGCTCGTTCTGCAATAAGGATATCCTTGGCCCGAAATTCTTCAAGACACAGCTTGACACTCTCGACATGGACGAGTTCCTGACTTCCATCTGCGGCATCCGCCACAAAGAAGTGACAAATAAGTTCTTTGCCGCCTTCGACAGGGAAAAACACCAGTTCAAGGACTCGTATATCTATGATGAGATCATGAAACATAACCTGAAAGATAAGTTCACGCTCACATCGCGGTACCTAAAGCATTATGACAAGCGAGAACCGCTGTATGTAGGCTTTGATCCCGGGAATTTCTGCTCGATCGTCGTGGCTCAGAAAAAAGAATACGGTCAACGGCTTGACATTATCAAGGAGTTTTGGGCTTACTTGCCCGATACCCAGGAATCGCTGGCGCAGCAGATGTACCAGTTTTTTGGCACGGATGCAGTGAATAAGGTCGTGCACCTATACCCTGACCGTGCCGGAAACAAGCGGCGAGAGGAACTGGACCAGATAACCACCGACAGCCGTGCCTTGAAAGCTGCCCTGGAAGGTTTTGGCTTCACCGTGATACTTTACAACGAGGGCGCACCCACGATCTACCACTGGCAGCAGTTCAAACTGTGTCTCATGCTGTTTTCGGAGCGTCTTGCTATCCTGCCAAAGGTGCGCATCGACGAGAACGAATGCCCAAACCTTTGCAGCGCAATCTTGATATCGCCCATCATCAGGAAAGGCGGCACAATAGAGCTTGACAAGTCGAGCGAAAAGAAACAGGCACTGAAAAACCAGGCAGGACTGACCACGCAGTTGCCAAGTGCCATGATTTACCTTTTATATGGTCTCTATGGCGACCTTGTCAAGAAAGAATTGAGCACATTCCCCGATGATTTGCCTGACAATGTGAGTTTATAGCCGGAAAACGTAAAATAACGCGAGTAAATACGCAAAAATTTGTCGGAAAACGTGAATAATCGACCTTTTTTGCATAGGCAGGAAACCTAAATGCGTTGATTTTCAGATTTTTGGCTTCCCGGCGACCGAGAAGCCGAAAAAAACGAGTGACGGCGGGGGGCACCGCACCGCTGAGAATGTTAAATGAGGTGCAACCTCTTTTGGGTCCGGAAATATGACCTGCAACACCCTTGCCAGCACGAAGCAAACCCACGCCCGGTCCTTTGAACGGTAATAAGGAATCTATATATTTGCATCAATGGAAAAGCCCTGTGAAATAGACGGTCCGACGGCCATGCACAACGCACGAGAGATCAGTAAGCTGCCCGACGGTTGCTTTACCATCGTGTTCTTCCCCTATTCTCGGAGCAGGGGAGAGGCAAGCGCGTTCTTGCAAGTAAAAGAGCACTGCAGATGGCGCACGCAGCTGCCTAAGGAGAAGTTCAGCGTGGATGGAGACAACCTGATGCTCTTCACGGATGAGGAGAACGAGCCGCGTATGTGCTGGAGGATACTCATCAGGTTCATGGCTTTCCCTTGGGATGGTTTCAAACTTCATAAGATAAATTGGTTATGACAGACAGAATAGAAGTCCATGGACGTGTAGGAAACTACATCAGCGACGCTGGCATCATCTCTTTCCAGATGGGCGAGGGTCGGGATCTCTTCGATGACACGCTCTTCTCTACGCCATGGGAGAGCGCGCCCATGCTGCATGAGCACCATTGGCTCTCAATGCAAGGTTACAACTTGTGTATGAGAGGCAGGAACAATACCTTGTGCGATGAGATCACACACGAGATCAAGCAGAACCGATTGCTACCTCGGCTGTACAGCAAGGAGATTAAGATGCTATACGGCCATGGACCTGCCGTGTACATGCAGACCGTGTCAGACGGAAAGCCTCGGAAGGAATGGACAGACCTTCCAGACGTAGCCGACTGGCTGCACACTTGGGATGAGCGAGGCTTGCCTACGGTGGAAGAGTTCTGCAAGGCAGAGATAAAGAATTACTATTACTTCGGCGACTTTTTCGCCAAGTGGCGTTTCTCACGTGGAAAGCGCATAGGCTTCGGCTTACCGGTGGCAGGACTGGAAGCGATGGAGAACAAAAACTGCCTCCTTGCCACAACAAGAAGGGACGTGGCAACGGCACTGGTAGACTACAGAGACTTCCGCTTTGTGGCTGTCGGCAAGTGGTTCTTCGGCACGGGCAGCTACAAGATCTACCCAAAGTTCGCCATGGGCGAGGCATCCAATTACATTTATTCTGCCATCTCGCACCACAGGGAAAAGTCGGTAGATGAGTTCTATGGCGTAAACGAAACGCATCAGGGCGCACGCCCTTACATCCAAGGCAGCAACAAGACAGCTATCTATATCAACTCTTTTCTCAAGAACTCCCTCGCCGCCAAGATACACATCATTATCCCCAATGCTTGGGTAGAGTCAAAGCGCAACCAGATCATGAAACTCTGCGAGGAAAACAAGAAACGACTTGCCAACAAGCAGCCAATGATAAAATACAACGGCATAGAGATAGGCGATGAGCTTAAGGAATCGACCGTAGTTGAATATATCCGACTGGAGCTGCGCAAGTTCGGACAGTATCTCTCAGGGGAAAACAACCAGGGTAAAGCCTACAGCACGTTCTCCTTTATGGATGGGAGCGGGCATGAGCAGCAGTGGAAGATAGAGAACATCGACATGAAATACAAAGAATACATCGAGGCAATGATCGCTTACGACAAACGCACGGAGGAAGCCTTGCTCTCCAGCGTCGGGCTGGACGCGAGCATCTCTGCAGTAAGCAAGGACGGGGTTATCTCGAAGTCCGGGTCAGATGCTTATTACAACTATCTTATCTACATCATGTCGCTCACCTCTGAGGACGAGATATGCTCAGAACCTCTCAATATGGCACTTCGCCTGAACTTCCCAGAATACTACAAACAGGGCTACCGCATTGGCTTCTACCGTGAGGTTCCACAACGGCAAGAGGACACCGCGCCCAAAGACAGACTTAACCAGCAACAGTCATGAACGTACTCACAGACCTTTTCCCAGACCTCTCCACCTTCACGGAATACGCACAGGGCGTGGAGACGAGCAACTCACTCGATGACCTGCAGGCATCGGGACGTACGGCCAAGAAACGTGCAGAAGGCATTATCTCGCAGCCAGTCTATGCTGCCATTGTTGAAAACGGGGATGACACGCTGAAAGACGCGCTGCGCTCTGCGGTGGAAACATGACGCTGTCTGTACAACTCGTTTTCGATGCCATCAACCGACGCAAGGCAGGGACAGACATGTACAAATACGAACTGGAGTCAATGCGCCGTGCTTACATGGAGAACTATTTCAACGCCATGGACACGCTGATCCGCGCGCTCATGGAAGGAAATGGCAATGACAGTCCTTCGGCTCTATGGAAGAAGTCCCGGTACTGCAAGCTGCTTGACTCGTGCCGCATAAAGACTGCAGACGACTTCGATGCCATCTATCCCATCGACCTCTCTTACCTTTTCTTCTTCCGTACCGTGCCACTGCAGAAAGAGACGCTCGACGAAAGGCTTTCTGCCTACTATGACAAGACGGAAGACGAGAAACCAGTGGCAATGCTCAACCTTGCGCTTGCCAAGAAAACCGTGGCGAAGGCTTTGCGGAGATTCGATATCCTGGAGTTCCCTCCAACCATCCGCAACCTTTTTGACGACAACAACGCAAGCCGCTCCGGAAAAGACGAGCATGACAATGCCCTTGCCCTTGCCGACCTCCTCGACAGCGAGGCAGACCATCTATTGAAGAACGTGGACATGCTGCTTGATACCAGTACTGCCAATTTTACGTCCAACGCGTCTTACAACCGCCCGGAAGATATTATCATCATGACCCCATGAAAGAAATAAACCTCACCTATCATGGAGTTCCCTTCTCCGTGCCCAACAACTGGGATGACCTTACCCCAGAACAATACCTTCACTTAGTGAGCGACATGATGCTCATGTCAGAAGGCAAGCTCTCCCCTGGAGAAGTACGCATACGGCTGCTGTGCGATATCATGCACTGGGATACCGGCAAGATACGCAATGAGGAAGCCATCGCCAACCTCGTGGCACTCTCGGAAAGGCTCACGTTCCTCTTCACGATGTCCTATCCCGACAACAACGCTGCCCTCGATGGGCTTTCCAAGGAGGAGAAAGATTTGTGCCGCCGCGTGGATCCTTACCGGTTGCCTAAGCCCCTCCGGGAACGCCTTTGCGGTCTTGACTATAGATATACCATTGACCTGAGCTTCTTCAAGCAACAACTGCCAAGCCTGGTCATTGATGGCAAAGTGTACCATGGCTATCGCGCTGACAAATCCTTTAACCAGCTTACCCTCTCGCTCACGGCTCTGCAGTATTTGGAAGCCCGTGAACTCATCAACGCGGACACGGCATTACCGCTCATGGCTGCCATACTCTACTGCCCCGGAGAATACGACACGGAAAAGGCGCATACGCTTGGCAGGGAGTTCGGGAAGCTTCCGAAAGAAACGCTGCAGGCTATCTCATGGAACTTCCAGGCAGTAAACAATTTTCTCTTCACCATGACATCGTTCTCCCTGCTGACGAAATTCAAGGAGAAGAAGCCCTCGCCAATTACCACCGATGCCAGCGATGCACTATACGATCTCTCCGCCGACGGGCTGGGAAACAACCGTGAGGTGGAACGTATGAACGTACTCACATATCTTCGCATCCTGCGCAAGAAGACCATCGACACCGTAAGGCAAATGCGGGGGATGAAGATGGATACCCCAACCATCAGCATAGAAACCGGACTTCCTCTTGATATAATCAACGACATAATATGATAGCAGAACTTTTCCTATATTTTGCACAGTTCCCAGACAAGAAAGGGATAAAGGCGATGGCAACCATGGGCAAGAGCAAACTTCCGCAATATGCGCAGCTGCTGAAAGCCCTTGACGCACTGCCGGCGAAAAGCCGTGTGCCGGAGATTGAGAACTATGTCTACGGGCAGACATTCGAGGACATTCAACAACGGCTCGACAGGCTCAATGGCTCTTTTCTCTTCGCCGATTATGGAGAGTTCGACTTCTTGGGCGATGGGAGACGGTCGTTCCAGGTACCGCAGCGCCTCGCCGTGACGGTAGCAATGCGCCTGTCAGGACGAGCGCCTCATCGGTGCGGTCACGC
>CAJLYG010000205.1 GCA_905210845.1 uncultured Prevotella sp. | reverse complement strand
ATCTACAGAATCCTTAGCATCGTCGTTAGCTGGGATAACGTAATCCACATTCTTAGGATCAGAGTTGGTATCTACGATACCGAACACTGGAATACCAAGACGGTTAGCCTCCTTAACAGCGATGTGCTCCTTCATTACGTCAACAACGAAGAGGGCTACTGGGAGACGGGCCATATCTGCGATAGAACCGAGGTTCTTCTCCAATTTAGCACGCTGGCGCGTAATCTGCAACAGCTCACGCTTTGACAGATTAGAGAAAGTACCGTCGTTCATCAGTTTGTCAATGTTCGCCATTTTCTTTACGGCCTTCCGGATGGTTGGGAAGTTGGTGAGCATACCACCTGGCCAACGCTCGATCACGTACGGCATGTTGACACTTGCAGCCTTCTCGGCAACGATGTCCTTAGCTTGTTTTTTAGTAGCGACGAACAGGATCTTCTTTCCTGACTTGGCGATCTGCTTCAAAGCCTCTGCAGCCTCATCAATCTTAGCTACGGTCTTGTGCAGATCGATAATATGAATACCATTGCGCTCCATGAAGATATAAGGAGCCATGGCGGGATTCCACTTGCGACGGAGGTGCCCGAAATGACAGCCTGCCTGCAATAACTGGTCAAAATTTGTTCTTGACATTTCTTTCGATTCTTTTAATTGTTTACTTTCCTTTTAATTCTAACGACCGGCGGAGGATTCCCTCCCCGACCCTTTTTCATTCAGAACCAACCCTTGGGTAATCATCCCGATGATGAGTCGCAAGGATTTAGATACTAAACGACGGTCAGTTTCCTTTGTCCGACAAGGAACAGGATTTGGCAAGAAGCCCGTCCCATCCCACAGATGTCGTCCAAAAGATTAACGCTTACTGAACTGGAAGCGACGGCGAGCCTTCGGCTGTCCTGGTTTCTTACGCTCAACAGCACGGCTGTCGCGTGTCAGGAAACCATGGTCCTTCAAGCTCTTCTTATCCTCAGCATTGATCTTCACGAGCGCGCGGGCAATGGCAAGGCGCAGTGCCTGGCTCTGGCCTGTGATTGATTGCGTGGATTGTTACGGAGCGGACGCCGCCATCAAGATTAGCCTTAATATCATATTTCTCAGCAGCCTCAAGCAGCTCTAACGGCTGTTTCACGACATAGCGAAGAATGGCTGATGGGAAATAAGTTTCGATATCTTTTTTATTAATTGTGATCTTACCGGTACCCTCTGTCAGGTAAACACGAGCGACAGCGCTCTTACGGCGACCAATTGCATTAATTACTTCCATCTTTGATAATTATTATTTATACTGGTTAATATCAATTGCCTTTGGCTTCTGAGCAGCCATATTGTGCTCCGTGCCTTCGAAAACGAAAAGATTATCCATGAGCTTGCGACCTAAAGGACCCTTAGGAAGCATGCCCTTCACAGCATGACGGATCATGTGATCGATACCTTGGTTACGCTTACGCAACTGAGCCGGCGTCGTGAAACGCTGACCACCAGGATAGCCCGTGTAACGGGTGTAAACCTTATCGGTCTCCTTCTTACCAGAGAAAACGACCTTGGAGGCGTTAATAATAATTACATTGTCGCCACAATCTACATGAGGTGTAAACGATGGCTTGTACTTTCCACGCAACAATTTAGCAACTTTTGAACAGAGACGACCGCAAATCTGGTCGGTAGCATCAACTACTACCCACTCTTTCTTCGCTGTTTCCTTGTTAACGGAAATAGTCTTGTAACTTAAAGTGTCCATTTTAATTTTTTAAATTTACTACTAAAAAACAATTTTTTCTTTTCAATCACTCTTTGTACAGGCGATTCACTAACCACTGCACTCGGCCAAAAGCACAGCTATTAACACTCCCATACGTAGGGATCCTAAGTTCATCCCCGAAATAATCGGATTGCAAAGATACATATTTATATTGAATTCCGAAGGGTGACAACTTGCCTAATTATTCTTAATTAACCTTATTAGTTGTTTTTAACACAAAAGTAAGAGGGAATTGCGCCTCGAACGGATCTCGAACGGATCTTGAATGAGGACCAACGATGGGGTGTACTGAAAACCCGAATCCTATGAAATATTTGAGGGCCGACCCGAAGCCGACCCTCAAGAAGAGATTACTTACTCAGATAAGCATGTACTGCCCGGGCAATCTGATGACCACTTGCCATCGCCCTTACCACTAAGGAGGCACCATTGGCGGCATCGCCTGCCACGAAGACGTTTTCGGGGAAAGAGGGTTGCTGCGGACGGAGGAATCCCATAGCCAGGAGTACCATCTCGCATTTGATTACTTCCGGTTTCCCTGCAGGTTTCATGATCGGGCGACCACCTTGCGGATTAGGTTCCCAGGCAATCTCCTGGACTTTCACGCCCGTCAATTTCCCGTCTTTCCCAAGGAATTCCAAGGAATTGATATTCCAACGGCGGGTACATCCCTCTTCATGAGAGGATGTCGTTTTCAATGTACGTGGCCAATTAGGCCATGGGTTATGGGGATCATCAGGTCCAACGGGTGGTTTGGGCATGATCTCAATCTGGGTAACACTTTTACATCCTTGGCGATGGGCAGTTCCGATACAGTCGGATCCCGTGTCCCCGCCACCGATGACAAGGACGTCCTTTCCCTTGGCAGAGACCAAGTCTTCTTTTTTGAATTCCTGCCCTGCAAGGATCCTATTCTGCTGAGAGAGCAGGTCCAAGGCGAAATAAACACCTTTCAGGTCACGACCTGGTATCTTCAGGTCACGTGCCGTTGGCGTTCCGGTACAGACGACATAAGCATCGAACTTTGTATCGCTGCTTCCCGCCTTTGTTGCGCAGTCTGCAACCGAAGCCTCGATGTGCTCCACGTCAATAGGAGCATGGTATATGAAACGGATACCTTCCTGCTCCAGGACATGGATGCGCCTGTCGATGATCGACTTGTTCAACTTAAAATTAGGAATACCAAAACGGAGCAGTCCGCCATTATCTTCCCTTGCCTCGAAGACCGTCACCTCATATCCTTTGAGATTCAACTGGTTGGCTGTGACGAGTCCTGCAGGACCTGCGCCGATAACAGCCACTTTCTTGCCATTACGCTCCGGATGCTCGATACGAACGAAATTCTCCTCGAAGGCATGCTCTGTAATGGCAGCCTCATCCTCGCGGTTGGTTGTAGGCTGATGATCCATTAAGTTCAGCACACACGCCTTCTCGCAAAGAGCCGGACAAATGCGCCCTGTGAACTCAGGAAAGTCGTTGGTGGAATTGAGTAGGCGATATGCCAATTCCCAATCCCCCTTATAGAGGGCATCATTCCACTCTGGCGGTTTGTTTCCCAATGGACATGCCCAATGGCAAAACGGAACCCCGCAGTCCATGCAGCGTGAAGCCTGAAGGCGTCGGTCATTACTATTCAATGTCTGTTCTACCTCACCAAAGTCGTGAATACGGTCGTTGATGGGTCTGTAACCCGCTTCCTTGCGGTCTATTGTCAAAAATGCTTTTGGATTTCCCATAATTAATTTTCCTCCTTCCGATTAATAGTCACGTTGCATATCCGCAATCTTCTGCTGCAACTTTCTCACCTGCTCTTCTTGCAGGACTCTCTTATACTCGATAGGCACTACCTGGATGAAGTCTTCCACATAATGGTTCCAGTCATCAAGCATTGTACGTGCTAATTTTGAACCCGTATAGAGATAATGCTGCCGGATCAGTTCATGCAGTTCCTTGCGGTAGTTGCTATCATCCACGAGATTGATCTCGACCATATCCATATTACAGAAGTAATCGAAATTATGGTTCTTGTCCCAGACATAAGCGACACCACCGCTCATACCTGCAGCAAAGTTGCGACCGGTCTCTCCTAAGACGACGACGCGACCGCCTGTCATATACTCACAGCAATGATCTCCCGCGCCCTCGATCACGGCAATGGCACCAGAATTACGGACACCGAACCGCTCGCCTACCTTACCATTGATGTAAAGCTCTCCGCTCGTGGCACCATAAAGACCGGTATTACCTGCTATGATATTATCCTCGGCTGAGAAATTTGAACGGATTGGAGGAAGGATCGATATACGACCTCCGCTAAGCCCTTTCGCAAAATAATCATTGGTCTCACCTTCGAGCTTAAAATCAACGCCCTTGACTAAGAAAGCCCCGAAGCTCTGTCCGGCAGACCCCTTGAACTTGACATTGATCGTATCCTCCGGCAGACCGTCCTCGCCATATTTAGAGGCAATGACTCCACTGAGCATGGCACCGACAGCCCGATCCGTATTCCGGATGGCAAAGTCGAGATTGACCTCCTCCTGCTTCTCGATAGCATTCTGCGCGCCGCGAATTAGCTGCTGGTCGAGTACATCTGCCAAATCATGCAACTGCTGGGTGGTATGATACAAGCTACAATTGCCCTCTTCCTTATGGAGCAGGCGACTGAAGTCGAGCGTATCCGTCTTTTCCACTAACTCCTTATCCTCATTTTCCGGATTCCGCTTGATAAGCAGTTCTGTATGCCCAACGATCTCATTCAAACTGGTAAAGCCCATCTCTGCCAAATATTCCCGGACTTCCTGAGCGAGGAAAGTGAAATAGTTAACCAAATATTCCGAACGACCGCGGAAGTGAGCACGAAGCCGTGGATCCTGCGTGGCAACACCCATCGGACAAGTATTCAGATTACATTTCCGCATCATCACACAACCGAGGACGATCAGGGCTGCAGTACCGAAGCAAAACTCCTCTGCACCTAACAATGCCATGAGGATAATGTCGCGACCGGTCTTCAACTGACCGTCAACCTGCAAACGCACTTTTCCTCTGAGCCCATTCTTGACCAATGTCTGCTGCGTCTCTGCAATGCCGATCTCAGGCGAGATACCTGCGAAACGCATAGAAGAGGCAGGAGAAGCGCCTGTTCCACCTTCAGCTCCTGAGATAACAATCAGGTCGGCTTTCGCCTTGGCAACACCGGCAGCAATCGTTCCCACGCCACTCTCAGCGACTAACTTCACGCTAATGGCTGCCTTCGGGTTCACATTCTTCAGGTCGAAGATGAGCTGCGCAAGGTCCTCGATAGAATAGATATCATGATGAGGAGGAGGGGAAATCAAGCTGATGCCCGGGATTGAATGCCGGGTCTTGGCGATAATCTCGTTCACCTTAAATCCAGGAAGCTGTCCACCTTCACCAGGTTTTGCGCCCTGGGCAACCTTGATCTGGATTTCCTCTGCATTGACCAAATATTCCGTGGTGACGCCAAAACGACCGGAAGCCACCTGTTTCGTCTTGCTGGAGAGGCTGATGCCATCCACTGTTTCATGGAAGCGAGCATTATCCTCACCTCCTTCACCCGTGTTGGAGCGAGCGCCTAACTTGTTCATGGCCAAGGCGAT
>CAJLYG010000204.1 GCA_905210845.1 uncultured Prevotella sp. | reverse complement strand
GGGGCAGCAAGTGGCGCAGAGGCATACCGTAGAGGTTGGTGACTGCAAATACAATCTTAGTCAGATTGACTCCTTGATCGCCCAAGCAGAAGGCAAGGGCGTAGAGGTCATTGTTTTCCCAGAGCTCTCTCTAACGGGTTATACCTGTCAGGATCTCTTCCGTCAAGACATGCTCTTAGATGCTTCGGAGACAGCGGTTATGATGTTGGAGGACTTTACCCGGAAACTGGATATTACCGTGATCGTCGGATTGCCAGTTGTCGTGGGAGGATTGCTTCTGAACTGTGCTGCAGTCATTCAGAAAGGAGACTTGATGGGACTTGTCCCTAAGACCTATCTTCCCAATTACAACGAGTTCTATGAGAAGCGCTGGTTTGCATCTTCGCAGGACTTGAGACCAACGGTGATCCGATTTGCTGGTACCAAGGTCCTTGTAACCCCGGACCCGCAACTCTTCCGTACCTGTGATGGTGCAATGTTTGGAATAGAGATATGCGAGGATGTTTGGGCACCTACACCTCCCAGTAACCATCTTGCCTTGGAAGGTGCTGACTTGATCTTCAATCTCTCTGCAAGTGATGAGTTGATAGGGAAGCATGCTTACTTGAAAAGCCTGATTGCCCAGCAGAGCGCGCGTACCATCTGTGGGTACATCTACAGTGGCAGCGGTTTTGGAGAAAGCACACAAGACGTTGTCTATGGTGGCAATGCGATGATTTTCGAGAATGGATCGCTGTTGGCAGAAGGAGAGCGCTTCTTGTTCGAACCCCAGATGGTCGTTTCCCAGATTGATATCCAGAAACTCCGTTGTGAGCGTCGCAACAATACCACTTTCGTAAACGCGCAGCGCAATATCAAATATTCCCTGCAGAATAACCATCAGCAGATCCATATCGTTGATCTTCATGGGACCACTCCGCATGATTTCGTTCTTGAGCGTACCATTGATCCTCATCCATTCATTCCTAAGTCGGATGATTTGAAAGCCAGTTGCCAGGAGATCTTCAATATACAGGTAGCCGGTCTTGCCAAGCGATTTGTCCATACCCACAGCCAGCGAGTCATCATAGGTATTAGTGGTGGTCTCGACAGTACCTTAGCCTTGTTGGTTTGCGTCAAGACATTTGATAAATTGAAGATAGATAGGAAAGGGATTGTCGGCGTTACAATGCCGGGATTTGGCACAACGGATCGTACCCATGACAATGCGGTATCCTTGATGAAGAGCTTGGGCGTGGACATTCGGGAGATTTCTATTGTGGATAGTGTGACTCAACATTTCCAAGATATCGGCCATGATCCTGCGGTGAAGGATGTTACCTATGAGAATAGTCAGGCACGTGAGCGTACCCAGATCCTCATGGACTTGAGCAATCAGTTGGGCGGTATGGTCATCGGTACAGGTGATTTGTCCGAACTTGCACTTGGATGGGCAACCTACAATGGTGACCACATGAGCATGTATGGCGTGAATGCCAGCATTCCGAAGACACTGATCAAGTATCTGGTGAGGTATGTAGCCGATTTTGAGGTAGACCCCTCCTCACGTGATACCTTATTAGATATCATCGATACACCGATCAGTCCAGAGCTCATCCCCGCCGATGAGAATGGGAATATCAAGCAAAAGACAGAAGATTTAGTGGGTCCTTACGAACTGCATGATTTCTTCCTCTATTATTTCCTGAGATTCGGGTTCCGTCCTTCTAAGATCTTCCTGATGGCGCAGCGCGCTTTTGATGGCAGTGATCCCACTGCATCCCATTATGAGGACGAGACGATCAAGAAATGGCTGACGACCTTTGTCCGTAGGTTCTTTAACCAGCAGTTTAAACGCTCATGCCTTCCGGATGGACCGAAGGTGGGAAGCGTCAGCCTGAGCCCTCGCGGCGACTGGAGAATGCCCTCTGATTCGACAAATAGGATATGGCTTGAGGAGTGCAATGCACTATAAAAGAAAGGGTCGATAAAAAATTAACAATTTTTATCGACCCTTTTTGCAAATAATTATATATCTTTGTATGGTTATATTTTAGTACATCTATCATAACAATATTGCTATTAACATGAAAATGAATTATCCAAAGATTGGTATTCGCCCGACGATCGATGGTCGCCAAGGCGGTGTTCGTGAGAGTTTGGAGGGTAAGACAATGGCACTTGCCCATGCAGTTGCTGATCTTATCTCCAGTAAGTTGAAGTACAGGGACGGAACTCCTGTACAGTGTGTGATTGCTGACAGCACCATTGGTCGTGTGGCAGAGAGCGCTGCTTGTGCAGAGAAGTTCGAGCGCGAGGGCGTTGGGGCAACGATTACGGTTACCTCCTGCTGGTGCTATGGTTCTGAGACCATGGACATGAATCCCTATTGGCCGAAAGCAGTTTGGGGCTTCAATGGAACGGAACGCCCGGGTGCTGTTTACTTAGCAGCAGTCCTGGCTGCCCATGCACAGAAGGGGCTTCCTGCATTTGGCATTTATGGGCATGACGTACAGGATCTGGAAGACAATACCATTCCTGCAGACGTCGAGGAGAAATTATTGCGCTTTGCCCGTGCAGCTGTGGCAGTAGCCGAATTACGTGGTCAGTCATACCTGTCAATAGGCAGCGTTACCATGGGTATCGCAGGTTCTATTGTGAATACAGATTTCTTTGAGGAATATTTAGGTATGCGCTGCGAGAGCATCGATGAGGTGGAAATCCTGCGTCGCATGGACGAAGGCATCTATGATCCCGATGAGTTCAAGAAGGCCATGGCTTGGGTAGAGAAATATTGTAAGCCGAATGAAGGCTGGGACAAGAACCGTCCAGAGAAGACCAAGACCCGCGAGGAAAAAGAGAAAGACTGGGAGTTTATCGTGAAGATGACCTTAATCGTCAAGGACTTGCTCCATGGTAATCCGAAACTCGAGCAGATGGGCTTCAAGGAAGAGTCCCTTGGTCATCATGCCATTGCTGCAGGTTTCCAGGGACAGCGTCAATGGACCGACTGGAAGCCGAATGGTGATTTTACGGAAGCAATCCTGAACACTACCTTTGACTGGAACGGCAAGCGTGAGGCAATCCCATTTGCAACAGAGAATGATTCTCTTAACTGTACCGCCATGTTGTTGGCTCATCTGTTGACCAATCAGGCACAGATTTTCTCGGATATCCGTACCTACTGGAGTCCAGAGTCTGTCAAGCGCGTTACCGGTAAGGAACTCACAGGGACAGCAGCCCCAGGCATTATCCATTTGATCAACTCAGGAGCAACGACCCTTGATGGTACTGGAGAGAGCGTAGATGCAGCAGGCAATCACGTGATGAAACCATTCTGGGAGATGACAGATGCTGATGTTGAAAATTGTCTGAAGGCTACATCTTGGATGCCAGCCGACCGTGATTACTTCAGAGGTGGTGGCTTCAGTAGTCATTTCCTGACGAAGGGTGGGTGGCCTGCTACCATGATGCGTGTGAACATTGTGAAAGGACTGGGTCCTGTATTGCAATTGGCAGAAGGATGGATCGTGGACATTGATCCTGAGATCCATGCCGTTCTTGACAAGCGTACTGATCCTACATGGCCCACGACTTGGTTTACGCCACGCCTCGATCCGACCAAGGATGCGTTCAAGGATGTGTACAGTGTCATGAATAATTGGGGTGCTAACCATGGCGCCATCACCTATGGGCATATCGGAGCCGATTTGATCACATTGGCTTCTATGCTACGTATCCCAGTTTGCCTGCATAATGTAGACGACAGCAAGATTTTCCGTCCTGCTGCTTGGAATGCGTTCGGAATGGACAAGGAAGGCCAGGACTACCGTGCCTGCGCTACCTATGGTCCTATCTATCGTTCTATGAGATAATATTCTTTTCCTGTACCGGCATTGTCGTGCCGGTACAGGATCCCTAAATCCTGAACAATCATGCAAAAGTCCAAATTGGTAGAAAAGAGATTCCTGTTTATCTTTATTGTCATTACGAGCCTGTTTGCCCTATGGGGGTTTGCCAATGACATCACCAACCCGATGGTGGCAGCTTTCCAGACCGTGATGGAGATTTCGGCAGCCAAGGCATCATTGGTACAGTTTGCCTTCTATGGAGGCTATGCCACCATGGCAATTCCGGCCGCTTTGTTTATCCGTAAGTACAGTTATAAGAGCGGTATCCTGCTTGGATTGGCACTATATGCTATTGGGGCCTTTATGTTTATCCCTGCAGCTAATTACCAGCAGTTCTCTTTCTTCTGCATCTCCCTGTATATTCTGACATTCGGGTTAGCATTCCTTGAGACAACTGCCAATCCCTTTATCTTGTCATTGGGTTCCAAAGAGACAGCTACCCGCCGACTGAACCTTTCGCAGGCTTTCAATCCGATGGGTTCACTTTGTGGGATGGGTGTTGCCTCGTTTATTGTCCTTCCGCATCTGATTTCTGACAAACGCGATGCATTGGGTAACATTATCTTCCCAACCTTGGACGCTGCACAGAAAGCAAGCATTCGTGTTCACGACTTGAACGTGATCCGTAATCCTTATGTTGCGATTGGATGTATTGTCGTCTTGATGTTTATGATCATTGCATTGACAAGAGTGCCGAAAACGGATATTCAGCCCAAACAGACGAATAGTGCGAAGCAGACCTTGAAGAACCTATGGCATAATCCTGCCTATAGAGAGGGAGTCTTGGCACAGATGTTCTACGTGGCAGCACAGATCATGGTTTGGACTTTCATTATCCAGTATGCTGATTACCTGGGTATCAACAAGGCTACGGCACAGACCTATAATATTGTTGCCATGTGCCTGTTCCTCTGTGGAAGGTTTATTGCAACAGCCCTGATGAAGTATGTCAATTCCCGCAAGTTACTTGCCCTCTTTGCTGTGGGCGCTGGCTTGTGTACCTTGGGTACCGTGTTTATTGTTGGTATTGTAGGTCTGTATTGTTTGATAGGGATCAGTGCGTTTATGTCATTGATGTTCCCAACCATTTACGGAATAGCCTTGGAGCATGTAGATAATCAGGATGCCAGTTTAGGTGCAGCCTTCCTTGTTGAGGCAATCGTCGGTGGTGCCATCATGCCTCCACTACAAGGGATGATCATCGACCAGAAAATGATCCTTGGGCATCCGGCAGTTAATTGTTCTTATATCCTTCCGTTCCTTTGCTTCTGCGTGATTTTCGTCTATGCAATGCGTAGGTACAAGGAAACTAAGGTCGCATGCTAAGAGCTGAACAACAGGAAATATTTAAAAAAAGAGGGTGCATCAGATTGCAATTGCTGATGCATCCTCTTTTTCGTATGATTGAATCGCACGGCGACTGCTTTGTACTGACCTAAGGTCTTCCATGCAGGGTTCTTTTCCTGAACGTTTTCGTTAAGCCAGATGAGCAGAGCCAAGCTCGCTTGAG
>CAJLYG010000203.1 GCA_905210845.1 uncultured Prevotella sp. | reverse complement strand
CTTGAAACTGATTCTTATGACAGTAAAAACCGTTTTGAAAAAAGACTCGACAGAGGGAGTGGATACCAACCAGACAACGGGATTAAAAGAACACACCGAGGGCAACGAAGAGGTCGAACGCAAGATTCAGGAATATACATCCAGGGAGGAATCGCATCATGAGTAAAAAAGCATTACTGGTAACAAGAGTCAGCGGCTTTGTGCCACAGTTTGAAATGAATAACGTGAAAATATTACAGGAAATGGCACTCTGCTGGAAATGGGATATGAAATCCATTACGCGGCGAACTTTGATGTTGTTGTGTACGGGAAAGATAATTCCCGCTTGATGGGCACGGGAATCCACAGACATCATATTCCGTTTGGACGCTCGCCATTTTCCAGAGATGTGCGGACGTGCTATCTGGCGTTGAAAAAACTGATGCTTGAGGAAAAATTTGATTTGATTCACTGCCACATGCCGATGATGTGCGTTTGTTCACTCATTTCCTTCAACTGCTGGGAAAGGGATGCTGTATTCTTAGCGGTCTCCTGATTGGTATGCTGGATGGCCTGATGAAGTTGCTCGATGTTCTGCTTCAAGGGTGCGGTCAGGGTCTGCATCGACTCAACATTCTGCGACTTCAACTTGTCCGTTGTCTGGTCGAGCACCTTCTGTGCAAGATTCGAGAACTGCTCCTGAAGGGTTTCCAATTGCGCATGGAACTGTTCTTGCTGTTGCCGGAACTGCTCGTTATGTAGCTTTTCGTGAAGCTGCGCCTGCTCTTCGTTTCGTTTCCTTTCTCCTTGGAGCTGCACGGAGAGACCCTCGCGCTCGATCTGCACCTGCCTGACCTGCTCAGCGAGCCTATGGTTCTCCTCCACTGCCGCGCTCAACTGTGCCTGAAGGTCATCTCTCCCCTTCTGCACCTGATCCAATTGCTGTTCCAGCAACATGAGCTTTCCTTCCCCGCCCTTTCTCTGACTGATCATCCAGAAGAAGTCCAAGGCCCCTCCGATGACGATACCGATGATTAAATAGATTACTTCCATACCGCAAAGATAGCTATTTTCATGCGGTTTATGCTCTCTTTTGCTAAAAAATAACGAACTTTGCAGCATCCTGACTGATATCGGATATCAGTAAACAATAGAAAAGAATAAAAGTCAAATCGATATGATCTATCATCTCATCGCCATCATCGTCGTCCTCATTTGGGGCTGCACCTTTGTCAATTCCAAGGAATTGCTCCTCCATGGTATGCGACCGGAAGAGATTTTCTTCATCAGGTTCCTGATGGCTTATGTCTGCATTTGGTTCTGCTCACCGAAGAAGGTATGGTCGAAGGACTGGAAAGACGAGTTGACCATGGCTCTCTTGGGCATCACCGGGGGATCTCTCTATTTCCTGAGCGAGAACTGGGCCGTCGGCATTAGTTATACGAATAACGTGTCCTTCATCGTATGCACGGCTCCTTTGATCACCACGCTCCTTGGATTCCTTTTCATCAAGGATATCAAGGCGACGCCAGGACTCGTGGCCGGGTCTATTACGGCATTGTTAGGCACAGCCATCGTCATCTTCAATGGCAAGTTCATCCTTCACCTGAACCCGTTAGGCGACTTGCTCGCGTTAGTGGCTGCCATCAGCTGGGCTGTCTACAGCCTGGTTGACAAACATGCTCTCGCCGGAAAAAGCGCGACCTTCATTACAAGGAAAGTATTCTTCTATGGTATCATAACCATCCTTCCCGTGTTCCTGGTCCGCCCTTGGAACTTTCCCTTAGACGGTTTCCGGCAACCGGTCATCTGGGGCAACCTGCTCTTTCTGGGCGTCATTGCCTCCTTTGCCTGCTTCTTCATCTGGAGCTATATCATCAAGAAGATTGGTGCCATCAGCGCATCCAACTATATCTACATCAATCCCATCAGCACGGTGATCTGCAGTGCTATCGTGTTGAGCGAGCCGATGACATGGATGGCATACCTCGGATCAGCCCTCATTCTTTTAGGCGTATTCATTGCCAACAAGGGAAAGAATAAGGGATGAGGTCTGGCTCCGCTTTCCACGCGATGTCAAGAAAGCAGTTCCGTCAACTTTGCCATCTGGGTTGGGATCTTGATCCGCTGTGGGCATTTGGGCAGGCAAGCCTCACAGTCCATGCAATGCGTGGCCAATCCCTTTTCCGGCAGTTGCTTTTTGTACTGGTCGGCAAAAGCCTTCGCACGAGATGGATAGTCAGCAGATTGCTTGTCAGCAGGAGGCAAGGTCCCTTCGTTCACGGCCTTATTATAAGCGGCGAAGTTCCCGGGGATATCGACTCCGTAAGGACATGGCATGCAATACTTGCATCCCGTACAGGGGATGGTAGGATAAGCAGCCAGGTTGTCCGCGATATTTGTCAGCAATGCCAACTCCTCACTGTTGCAGGGATCTAATGGAGAAAAGGTATTGACGTTCTCCTGTAGCACTTCCATCGTCGTCATCCCACTCAAGGCTGTCAAGATGTTCGTATGCGAGCCGACAAAGCGGAACGCCCAAGATGCAATTGTGTCATGAGGGCGAAGTGACCTCAGGCGTTGAGCCTGGGCATTCGGCAACTTTGCCAGTCTGCCCCCTAACAAAGGCTCCATGACAACATTCTGAATGCCCCGTTTCTCACACTCCCCATACAGGTAGTCAGCATTCGTATTCCGCTCGCTGGCATGCTTCCAGTCCATGTAATTCATCTCGATCTGGGCGAAATCCCAACGATATTTGTCATGATGCGCTAACAACCAGTTGAATACTTCCACGTCCCCATGGTAGGAAAAGCCCAGGTTCCGGATACGCCCAGCCTTGCGTTCATCCAACAGGAAATCAAGCATGCCGTTATCAATAAACCTGCCATTGAAAGACGCCATGCCGCCCATCCCGATGCCATGCAAGAGGTAATAGTCGATATGATCCGTCTTGAGATCTTCCATCGACCGGCGATACATCGCCTTAGATGCTTCTGCCGACCATTCATCCTGCCCGAAATTAGACATCTTGGTAGCCAAGAAATAGGAAGAACGGGGATGTCGGCTCAAGGCGATGCCCACGGCTTTCTCCGACTTTCCTCCGCAATAGTGGGGAGATGTATCAAAATAGTTCACTCCATGTGCCAAGGCATAGTCCACTTCCTGGTTCACAAGGTCCTGGTCGATCTGCCCTCCTTTCATGGGCAACCGCATCATCCCATACCCCAACAGTGAGACCAAGTCACCTGAATGGTGGTTCTTGCGATAGGTCATCTTGCCTACACTCAACGGCTTGCTTTCGTTCTGGGCGAACAACTTCAGAGGTCCCGCGGCTGAGAACGCCACGGCAGAGGCTGTGCCCACGGTAAGCCGCCTTAGGAAATCACGCCTACTGATCAATCGTTTGTCTTCATCCATAAGCCTACTGATTTGCTATTCACGGTTAAGTCCGCATGCAAATATAGGGATTATTCCTGATAACGCCAAGCAAGAGGGCATAGAATTTTCCATCTCATGGCATATCATTTTCACCCGACCGTCACAGAAAACGCAACTGACCATCTTTCGACTCCTGAAAGGTAACCTTTTGCGAGTCAAAAGGCCATCTCCCACAGGCTAAAAGGCCACCTCACGCAAGCCAAAAGGTAACCTCCTGGAAAGGCGATGGAATATCCCTTTCGGCAGAGCCAAGAGATAGTCTTCCCCAACCTATGGCTTGGCATCCTCAGGTCATAGCTTTGGCAACATCAAACGGCAGCTTTAACGTTGCTGAGCGTGAGCGACAAGAAAAAGAGAGGCTTTGCTTTGGCAAAACAAACAGAATATTTGTGGAAATAAGATTTTTGTTGTACTTTTGCAAGATCATCGTCTATCGCCAATCGTGAATGACGACTTTATTCTTCGGAGATATGGAAATCAAGCCTGAACAATATCAATCCCTGCTGGCAGAACTCACGCAGTTGGTGCCAGCAGACCAATTATACACCGACCCCTTGAGAACCTTCGGATGGGGTACAGATGCCAGTTTTTATCGAATGGTGCCCAAAATAGTAATCCGTTCCGATTCAGAGGAACAGGTCTCGGCTATCGTCAAGGCTTGCGCAAGGCATCATGTGCCCTATACCTTCCGGGCGGCAGGTACCTCCCTGTCGGGGCAAAGCGTGAGTGATTCCGTCCTCATCGTGGCGGGAAAGCACTGGGAGAGATATGAAGTCTACGACGAGGGGAAGACCATCCGCATGCAACCCGGCATCGTGGGTGGGCGCGTGAACGCCATCCTCAAGCCCTGGGGGAGAGTCCTTCCTCCTGACCCAGCCTCTGTGAACAGTGCGATGGTAGGAGGTATCATCTGCAACAATGCATCCGGGATGAACTGTGGGGTGCATGCTAATAGCGACCATATGTTGGTCAGTGCCCGGATCATCCTTCCTGATGGCACCCTTCTTGACACAGGGGACGAGCAAAGCAGGCGTGATTTCCGCAAGACCCATCCCGACTTTCTCGCGCAGATAGAGAAGTTACGCGACGAGGTACGTGCGAACAAGAGCCTTGTCGACCGTATCAACTACAAATACTCTATCAAGAACGTGACCGGGTTGAACATCAGGCCATTAGTAGCTTATGACGACCCCTTCGATATCATCGCCCACTCCATGGTCGGATCCGAAGGCGCCCTTGCCTTCTTAGCTGAGGTAAAGATGAAGACGCTCCAGGAATATCCTTACCGTGCCTCCGCACTAGTGTATTTCAAGACGATGGAAGAGAGTTGCCGCTGCGTGGTTGCGATGAAGCAACTGAAAGCCTCGCCCCATGATTTGGAAATCAGTTACGAGGACTTGATGGTGAAAAGCGCAGAGATGCTCGACTATCTCTCCCTGAGTGCAGTCAACGACCCAGTCTTCCTGCAATACAAAACGGATGTCGACGAAGGACGTATCGAAGGCGTAGTGCCTGGGGATTACCATAACCTGACCGCCATTCTCACCACACCCTGGGACCAGCTGGACGGCATGACCATTCTCAGCGCTATCGAAAAGGTCTCTCTGGCGGACGAGCTGCTGGCGCATATGCGCGCTGAGCACGAGGCGGATGAGGCGGAGCACGAGCATGAGCACCACCATCACCACCATGACGAGGATGAGCACGATCATGACCATTGCTGCCATCACCATGACCATGATGATGACGATGACGACGACCACGACCATGAGCACTGCTGCCATCATCACCACGATGAGGACGAGCATGACCACGATCATCACCACCATCACCACGACGGCGAGGAATGCGATGATCCCCACTGCGGCTGCCACCATCACCATCATCACGCCGACGAGGTATTCACCAGCTGGGGCACGGAGACGGTGAAGGCCTACTCCGAAGCGGAGCTGGAGCACATCCTGATAAAATTGCCCCAGTTATCATCGAAATGGGATG
>CAJLYG010000202.1 GCA_905210845.1 uncultured Prevotella sp. | reverse complement strand
AGTCGGAGGAAGTTAGTCTGAGGTACGAGGACTGTCTTTCTTCGACGACGGCTGACTTTTATACAAAACACACGAAAGGATGGATATATGCAAACGAAATAGACCATTCAAAACAGGAACCCTTACCACATATGTTTGAATGGATTGAAATGGCAATAGCAAAGAATAGAGAAGAATATGGTTAATAAAAACAGATTTATCCAAGCAAAAAATCGAGGATAAAAAATCTTAAAACATTCTTTATCCCCGATTAAATATCGTACCTTTGCAACCGAAAGAGTTCTTTGGATGGTTATGCAAATCACAGCAGGATGCTACATTCTGTTTATTTCTAATTCGTAACCTCTTCTTTTTATGAGATAAAAACTTATCTCATTCTCAATCACTTATAAAAAATACGTACTTTCCCTTTTTTAAAACATACCTTTAACATCCTTGAATCACACTTATGATGCCCTTTGTCCATCGCTTCGGCTGTGGATTCCCCTTCAGATTGACTCATCTTAATTCGAAAATTTTGCCCGAAAAATTTGGTAGGAATGAAAATAATCCCTACTTTTGTGGCGTAGTACATACGTTTTAGTCATTTGCTTAACGATCTGATCATGAGAAAAATCGAGAAAAATATATATAGTATTTCCAATGTAACGATCTTGAAGAAGGGTCATTTTAAGTGATCTGGACGAAGATCTTAACAAGCGAAGCTTACTCAAGTTGTTCAATTTAATTTTTTACCACATGAACAAAACACATTTAAGAAAACTGAGAGAAGTAGTCTGGTGTTGCCAGCTGTAGCCTTGTTTGTCGGCGGATGCCTGATGCCCGCTACATCCATGGCGACAAGTGCCAGCAATGCCACGACAGTGATTAACCAACAAGGCATGCAGAAGATTTCTGGAACGGTCAAGGATGAGACCGGTCAGCCGATTATCGGAGCCTATGTTACGGAAGAGGGCAAGCGGAATGGTACCGTTACTGACGTTGACGGTAACTTCACCCTTTCGGTGGCGAGTGGTGCTAAGCTGACGGTTTCCTATGTAGGATTCGCATCCTCCACGTTCACCGTGTCTGCAGGAAAGGACCGTTATGACATTGTCTTGCAAGAGAAGAACAAGTCGCTCGACGAGGTTGTGGTGGTCGGATACGGCACACAGAAGAAGGTGAACCTTACGGGTTCCGTTGCTTCCGTGTCTTCCGACAAGTTGGCCAACCGTACAGGTAGTGACGTGACCTCTATGCTGACGGGATTGATGCCAGGTGTCACCGTCATCCAGAATACCAGTCTGCCTGGTTCCGACCAAGGAATCATGCGTGTTCGTGGGTTAGGTACCATGGGAAACGCCAGTGCAATGGTAGTCGTTGATGGAGTGGAGTCGTCGATGTCGGACGTAAACCCCAATGATATTGAGAACATTACCGTGTTGAAGGACGCTGCAGCATCAGCCATCTATGGTGTGCGTGCTGCCAATGGCGTTGTGCTCATCACGACGAAGCATGGACAGTCGGGACGGACCGTTGTCTCTTATGATGGTTATGCAGGTTGGCAGCAAAAGACCAGGATGCCTAATTTCGTGGGCTCTTATGACTATGCGCGACTGATGAACCTCGCTTATACCAATGATGGGTTGTCTGCCCCGTATAGCGACGAGATGCTTGAAAAGTACCGCAATGGCGGGGATCCTGACCATTATCCAGATTCTGATTGGTTGGGAACGTTGCTTGACAAGCATGGATTCTTCACAAACCACCATGTGGGGATGAAGGGCGGTAGTGACAGGATCACCTATAATGTGGCGATGAACTACTACAATAAAGGTGGACTCATTGAAAACACCAGCTTTAACAAGATGAACTTCCGTTCCAATTTGGATGCACAGATCAACAAGCGGGTGAAGTTCAGCACGAACATTGCTTTCTATCGGAGCAAGGCAATCCAGCCTGCCGCTGGTGTGGGCGAGCTGATGCACGAAGCATTCCGTGAGACTCCGGTCACCCCCATCCAACTGAGCAATGGCAGGTACACCCTGTTCAAGAACGAGCATAACTCCGTTGCTTACTCCAGGATTGGTGGTATTTCCCGGTCGGTGGAGACCAACTTCCAAGGCAACATGGGCTTGACAGTTGACATCATCGATGGATTGAAGGCACGCGGTATCGCCGCCCTGACATCCTATACAGTCGACAATCCTGTCCACACGAATGCCATGACCTTCTATGAGGTAGACAATGACGTGCCCGTTAAGGACACCCAGAGTGTGATCTATAACTATGACACGAAATATTATGAATACAATTTGCAGGCCTATCTCGATTATCACAAGACCTTTGGGAAGCATGAAGTAGGCGGACTGGTGGGTTATTCCCAGATCTTCCGTCGCACCCGTACACTGAGTGCCTCTCGTAAGAATATTCCCAACGGACTGGATGAGATAGATGCTGGTGAAGTGACGGGTCAGACCACGGGTGGTAACGAGACAGAGTATGCCCTGAGGTCAGTTTTTGGTCGTCTGACCTACGATTATGACAATCGCTATCTTTTTGAGGCAAACTTGCGTGACGATGGTACGAGCCGTTTCCCAAAGCACAAGCGTTTTGGTGTCTTCCCATCTTTCTCCGCAGGATGGAGAATCTCGCAGGAGAAGTTCTTCCATGTTAATTGGATTGACAACCTGAAGCTGCGCCTTTCCTGGGGTCTGTTAGGTAACCAGGAGACCGTAGACAAGAATGGCTACACGACCTATTATCCTTATCAGAATACTTATGTTTTTGGATATGATTATATTTTCAATTCTGCTCTGCAGAGTGGTGTTTCTATTGCTGATCCTATGGCCAACAATGAGATCACATGGGAGAAAACAGAACAATGGAATTTGGGTATCGATGCGACCTTCTTTAATAATAAGTTGACATTGACCGCTGATTTCTTCCGGAAGGATACGCGGGATATCCTGTTGCAGTTGCCTATTCCTTATATCGTGGGTGTAGGCGCACCGATGCAGAATGCAGGAAAGGTACGCAATACCGGTTTTGAAATACAGGTAGGCCATAACAACAATATTGGTAAATTGACTTATAATGTACAGGCCAACTTCAGTTATGTCAAGAATAAGATTACAAGTCTAAGGGGTGGTGATACTCCGGGACAATCAGTGGGTGATCCCTTATGGGCATACTATGGCTACGTATGTGACGGCATCTTCCAGAGTCAAGAGGAAATCAATTCTCATGCAAAGCAGACTTTAGGAACCCCAGTGCCGGGCGACCTGAAGTATCGTGACCTGAATGGAGACAATGTCGTTGACAGCCGCGACCGTAAGGTGTTGGGTTCTTATTTCCCGAAGATCAACTATGGACTGAATTTCGGCCTTCAGTATTCTAATTTTGATTTGAGTGCTGTCTTCCAAGGCGTGGCTGGCGTTAAGGGACTGCCGGTCTCAGAGATCCGTTATGCTTTCTACAATGGTGGCAAGTTGACAGATAAATACTTAGACAGTTGGACTCCAGAGAATACGGGAGCATCTATGCCGAGACTATCTATGCGCGACAGCAAGAACCGTACGCTTTCCAGTTTCTGGGTACAGGATGCCAGCTTCTTGAAGATGCGTAACCTACAGCTTGGATATAGCCTTCCCAAGAATATCATCGGGAAATTGGGACTGACAAAGCTGAGAATCTATGGAAGTGTAGACAACGTCTTCACGATCACAGACTTTGATGGTGTCGATCCTGAAATGGTCACTGGATCCTATTATCCATTGACCCGCAATTATACTTTTGGACTCAATATAATTTTCTAAATCAGAATTCCATGAGACAGACATATAAAATCATGGCAACGATCCTCCTAGGAGGAGTCTTGCTGACGTCGTGCAACGACAGTTTTCTTGACCGTAATCCAAAAGACAAGCTTACCAATGAGTCTTTTTGGAATACGGAAAGTGACGCACAAGAGTTCCAGAATAGCATCTACCGTTATCTGGTACAGCCCGAGAACCATACTATCATGACAGAGTGCTACACAGATAATGCCGTTCCTGTTTATGTTGATGCAGATCAGGGACAGCTCTCGGCAGGTACGGCAACGTCAAGTTGTTCGCATTTCCGCCAGTTGTGGACAGATGCCTATTCTGGTATCCGCCGCTGCTTGGTGTTTTATCAGAACATCCCACAGGTACAGATGGATGAGACCGCAAGGAAAAGGATGACAGCTGAGGTGAAATTCTTAGAGGCCTTCTTTTATTCTACCTTATTGAAATATATGGGTGGCGTGCCCATCCTTGACCATCCCTTGGGACTGAACGAGACCATCCCGGCTCGTAATACAGCAGAGGAGACCTACAATTACATAATTAAGTTATTGGATGCTGCTGCCCCCGATCTACCGATGATACGCGAACAAGCTGATCATGGTAAGCCCAGTGCTGGTGCATGCTATGCCTTGAAGGCTCGCGTGGCTTTCTATCAGCATCAGTACGATGTAGCTCAGGAAGCTGCAGAGAAGGTCATGCAGTCGGGTGCATTCCACTTGTACAACAACTACGGTGACCTGTTCCAACCTGCAGGCGAGAACAGTGACGAGATCATTTTCGACCGCGAGTATATGGAAGATGCGAAGAACAGCAAGGAAGGCAGTGTTATCGGACTTTATTTTGCACCGATCATCTTAGGTGGATGGGAGGCTCTTTCTCCCTCGCAAGACCTTGTGGACGCTTATCCTTGCACCGATGGAAAGTCGATTACGGAATCTCCATTGTATGATCCCAAGGATCCCTTCAAGAACCGTGACCCACGTTTGGCTTATTCTATCCTATGGAATGGAGCCACGATTGCCGGGAAAACTTATCGGACGAACAATCTCGGGGATGGAAACCATACCCGTACGGGATATACCATGCGTAAGTATATCAATCCAGACAACGATGGAATCAACAATTATGACTGGACTAACTTCATCTACATCCGTTATGCAGAGGTATTGCTGACGTATGCAGAGTGTCGTAATGAACTCTTGTCTGCGCCCGACCAGAAAGTATATGACGCGGTGAATGCCATCCGTCAGCGTCCCAGCGTGGACCTTCCTCCTCTGCCTACAGGGCTCTCTAAGGATGAGATGCGGACAGCCATTCGTCATGAGCGTCGTCTGGAATTGGCATTCGAAGGTATCCACCTCTTTGATACCCGCAGTTACCGCACCACGGAGGCAGATGTAACGAAGCCTGTTTATGGCGTGCGTTCTGATGGAACTTCGTTCTTGGTAGAGAAACGTAAGTTTAATCCAGACCGTGATTACCTCTGGGCGATACCTTTGGTAGAGATTGACCTCTCGAAAGGAACCTTGAAGCAAAATCCAAATTGGGATTAATCAAGTCATACAAAAGAGGGTGTATCAAAATTAAGTTTTATGATGCATCCTCTTTTCTTTTGCAATGA
>CAJLYG010000201.1 GCA_905210845.1 uncultured Prevotella sp. | reverse complement strand
ACATAATTTTTGTGATATGGTAAAGCCCCGGCTTGGGAAAGTCGAGGCTTTGTTTGCATAAATAATACGAAATAGAGGATGCATCAGAATTTTGATACACCCTCCCTTTGCCTTATTGTGAGATATAGTTTAGCGTGAACTTAGACTGTCCCTTAGGAGTAACCGTACCTTCAGGGCTAACGTTAATGCCTTCCTTCAGATCAACTACAACCTTGTAATATCCTGCACCCGATGGAATGAGGAAACTGGTATCACCGTTTGAGGGATTCAAATAAGCACCAGAGAAATTAGTGATAGGAATCTTTATTGTTTTACCGCTTCCAGGCCATGTTACATAAAAAGCGACATCACCACCCCATCCAAAATCATAGAACGTACCTTCGTACGTCCCGGAAGAAGTTCTGACTAAGGGCAATACATTATTTCCGTCCCAGACTACGGCAGTTGAAGATTCTCTCGGAGCCCAGCTCCAGCCGTCCATATAGATTACATTGGGGTATCCACTTGTTGGACAAGCATAGAATGCTCCACTAAAGAGATCCATTCTAATTGAGTATGTATCACTGATGGACTTTAATGTCCATGTGGCATTGCCGTCCCCATTAAATAGATCAGGATTTGCTGTAAATGAAGATAAATCAAATTCAGAAGAGATTGTTTGTCCATTCTTTAAAGAGACCAATCCCTCATAAATATAATTCGCTCCGTTTTTTATGGGGAGCCTATTACCTGAAAAATTAATGAAAGGTGTCATGGGGATTCCATTGACTATCACTTGTCCATCGTTGAAAGTAATCGACTTTCCTCCACCTGAAACATCAACAGACGAACACTTTCCATCCGTAAAATTAGCCTTGATGGTAAAGGGACCTCCTGCTGTCAGCGGAAAGCTCTTAGACTTATCATCCGTAGAACTTTCTATGATTTTATTTCCATCCCATAGGATATATTTCCCACTATTACCTTTCTTTAAGCGGAACTCTCCTGCCGCAGTGGATCCCCACATGCCCGTCTCTGGGTCATCGCCTTCTGGCGCTGTCCAAGTATAATAGCGATCATTACCACTTTCATAGCCATTCATCTTCATTTTCGAGCGTTCAGTTGTAATCTCACCATCCATCCAATGCCCACTGATTGTACCTAAGAGATAATAGCAATCACTTGCATCAATAGGTGACCAGATATGATGTTCACCTTCAACTAAATCAAAAGAAACCGGATTAAAAGAAACCGTGAAAGAAGCTTCTACATCACCGCCAATAGTAATGGAATCTTTAGCCATAGAGGCGATTTCTCCATTTCTCGTTCCCCACCAGATTCCGCTTTTACTGGTTGTTGTAGAGATAATTCCTTTGATATGAGCAGGGAAAACACTTTCCGTAGGAGTTTGATAAATGTTACCATTCTTAATCAGATCGACAATCATCCCATTACTAAGGATTAAATGTAAGGTCTCGAATTCAGGAATGCCTACATTCTGGATATCAAAGGATTGTACTTCTTCCCCATTACGGGTATTATCCAGTTTGACTTGCAAATTCAGGTTATCCGTTGATGCATTCTTAGGTAGTGGTACCTGAATATTGTCATTACAGGTAAATTCCTGCCCCAGCAACATTTGATATTTTGTTGCGAGTGTATCGCCTGCGCTGTTACACAAGATCAATTCATAGTGTTCCAGATTGCGCTCATCGCCCATGAGTCCAGACACATAGATGTTATCTCCGTAATTGAGATCACTCTGTGGAGACACAGCCAGATCCATTGATGGTTTAGGACCATCTTTCTCGTTGGACCCATTGGTATCATTATCACTGCATGCTGCGAAAAGAAGCATGGAGAAAAATACCATCAATAAATTTAGTTTTTTCATTATATAAAAAGATTTAATTGTTATGCTTTGATAAAGACTTGATGTTTATACATCCATTTTAGAACGAAGAAGATGACCATCACTTCTACTGCAACCTGCAACACAACATAGTAAATACCCAACCATTGCCGGAATCCATGGAAAAAGCAATCCGTTATGGAATCCAAAGGAATATGTATCATCACATATGCTGCCAAAGAGTTCATGCCATAGATCCTAAGCCACTCCGTTCCCTTCGTCCAGCCTTGGATGTCAATGCCGAAGTAAAAGACACTCATCAGGACAAGACAAATTCCTCCAGAGAATAAAGTCATAGAGCTTGACCAAATATGCTTAATGATGGGAATCCACTCATTCATGACAAGTCCCACTGCTATCAGGAGGATGCCTCCTATCAAAAGTATTAAGAATTTATTTTTCTTTGTTTGTTCACCTTTCAAGACATAACCCGCCAAGCAACCCAAGTATACAGTGACTACAAAATTAAGAGAGCTTAATATCCATGTATAATTATAATCAGGATCGAAAGACCAGTTAGATCCCTGCCAAGTAACTCCATCACGGAAATGCCCCAATACATCATTGTCAATCTGCTGACAAATATTCGTGCCTATGGAGAAATCCATCCCTCCCCATATAGCAAAAACCGCAATATAAGCAGCAAAAAAGAAAGACACTACCCATATTTGGGTACGGACAGAAGCAAATACGTACAAGAAAGAAACAACAATATAACCGACGGCAATTGACTGTAAAGTATTGGAATATAACTTCAACGTATGTATGTCTAAGTCCATCAGATTACCTTGGCAAAACATGCCTAAGATCCATAACACGACAAAACGCTTGATGATTCTATAATAGAAACGATGTCCGATAACAGGGCTACCACTTTTATATTTCGACATAGCAAAAGGTATCGTGATTCCCGACATGAACATAAACAAAGGCATAATGATATCCCAAAAGCAGAAGCCATCCCATGGCAAATGCTCTATCTGCGAAAAAATAAATCCAAGGAAAGAACCTTGCGCCGGTTGCATTTTTTCCAACCAAGCAAAAATGACAGGCTGAATTAATACAAGCAAGGCAAGATCAAATCCCCTCAGCACGTCAAGTGAAAGAAGTCGCTGCCCCAAAACATTCTGTCCAGTAGAAGATGTAGCCATAATTTTCCTTATTTTTCTGTAAACTTAATATTTGAAGTACTCTTATTCAGATGATAAGAGCTTGTCACGTTGATCGTAACTTTCAAGTCATTATAGCCTGTTGCAGGATCCCAAATGTCCTTATTTGCCAGTCGGACTGCATACTGAGGATTAGCTGCTAAAGTCGATTCTGCATCTGGGAGATATAAGTACAACTTATATGCCCCGACGGCTATATCCGTAGGCAGAGCCACAGATTCTTCAAGAGTGATGCTCTTGGACGGCTTCCAAGCACGGGGATCTTCAGGTAATGTGGCAACATAATTTTTACGGCCATCCGCAGACACAAGGACCATCTGTATTTTCCGTGGATTATACATAGCTGCGAATCCAACATTCTGCAATGTTAACTTAACAATGACATCACTTCCTGGTATATGCTTTGTGGAATAATCTCCTTTAACTAACTGAATGCGATATCCCAATTTATTCTTGATTGTTGTCATAGCCCCATCTGACTCCCATTTATCCAAGACCTTCCTATCATAAGCATCATTCAAGAAGGACCAGTGAAGATTCTGCATCTCTGCTACAGCTGAGGCCCCATTGCTTATCGCTGCAGTTGGGGAAGGCAAACAGGTCTCTCCTCCAATTGGGAGATACAATCCTTCCACTGCCAGATAAGCCTTGTCCTCTTTTACATCCTGATATGTACCCATATTAGTTTCGTCAGACATAAAGGCATCATTATGATGCGCTATCCTTGCTATAGCAGTACCATCATAAGCATGTGACTCAGTAATGGGATCTGAAAGTCCTAAATAATCTTGCTTGTATTTAGGAGTCCTTACCTGGATACAGCGATCAGTTGGAAGGATTTCCAGCCATTTATCCAACAATTTCTTATAGGAATTGGCATTATTCAGATTATTCGAAGAATAATACCACTCACCCCATGCGCCAATAAACCCTGCCTGAACGCAGGCAATCACATCTTTATTCTTTGTCAGTACTGATCTCAATTGATCCAGATGCCCCAAAATGATGTCCATGGGAGCATCCTGACCTGTTTGGACATTTGTATAGGCAAATCTTACAATTGCCTTCAGACCAGCATTTCGAACTCGCCCAAAATCCATATCTAACTTCGTAAGTCCCTCTGAAGGAAGTGAGACATCCGTATAATCGTTTAGGTAGTAGAGCAATTGTACTAATGTCTTTCCGTTTGCCCTAAGATCTTTCAATCGCATTTCTGATACTGCATCCTTGAGATTACATTCTATCTCCGTATAAAAACCTCGTTCAGGATTGGCAAACGTATCTTCTGTACCAGAATAGACGACTGATTTCATCACTTGTTTTTCTGTGGAGGGATTTGGATCTGGCTCAACAGGGTTCACAGGACTGCCACTACTCCCACAGGATGAAAATAGTGCAAATGGCAACAAGACGATATATTTTATACATTTATTCATGACATTCATTTTTTATTAATAGCCAGGATTTTGCTTTACTTGTCCTTTCCCATCACTTATAACACTCAATGGGAGTGGATAAAGTTCCTTATATTCTTCTGCATAAGGAGAATCATTGATTGATTTTACCCATGGGATCAGTTTATGATAACGTATCAAATCAGCACGAAACTGACCATTTTCACACCAGAATTCATGCCAACGCTCAAGGAGAATCGCGTCTAAAAGCTTGGATGGAGTATCATAATCCGCATATTGCAAATTAGCAAGACCAGCTCGGTTCCTAATAACATTGACATTATCTATTGCCTCATGAAGATCGGCTGTCGTAGCACCAGGCTTTTCACATAGGGCTTCAGCCAAAGACAAATATACATCTGCATACCGGAAAATAATTAAATCAATGTTGGAATAGCCACCCGAGCCTTTCACGCCTGTATCATATCCAATTTTCAGAGCAATAGGTCCATCAGCTATAGCGGATTGTGCAGTTTCACGATTGATAACCTCGCCAGTAGAACTTGTATAAGACGTCAAGAGATTCGTCTTACGAACATCATCAGGCTCAAAGGAATCATAGAATTTCCAAGTGCTTGTAACAGTTCCCCATCCTCCTGACATTCCATGTTGTTCAAAATCAGTCGGAAGAACCATCATATGCCATTGATTGTAGGAAGGCCCATCATACGAACAAGGCAAGGCCCATATGATTTCCTTATTATTGCTCCCTTGACCACCTTGATTGAACATCTGGACATAATTTTTTTGAAGAGAATACCCATAAGAGGAAGTCTTCAGTTCACGTGCCAAAGATTCCACTTTATTATAATAGGCTTTATCACCTGTCGTCTCGCCTTCAGGATAATTATAATTTGCCGTTTCATGTAAATACAAACGAATCTTTAGCATTTTCGCAAGTCCTTTGCTGAACCTTCCATATTCTGTTTTTTGTGGCATTGGCATACCGAAAAAACGTATACAATATTTCT
>CAJLYG010000200.1 GCA_905210845.1 uncultured Prevotella sp. | reverse complement strand
CGATGGGTTTTTGAATTTTGGTTTTAATTTTTCTAAGCCCACAAAAGATGCCGGGCGGCGCGACGGCGTGGATGGCGGTGGGAAGGGTCGTCAGACAGGATTGTTAACGACCTGGTCTACAAGAGGTCACTTCCAGCCTCGCGAAAGATCACCTATAAGCGTCCGTTAGGTCATCTCCTGCCTTGCAAAAGGTTATCTCCCGCCTCGTGAAAGCTTACCTCACAGAGCGTGAAAGGTCACCTCCCAGCGCATCGTTCTTTGACATGTTGAGACAAAATAGCACCTGCTGCTAATCATCCCAGTCAGAATGGTTGTCATCATTACAAAAGTGATTGCCTTTGGCTCCCTGTTCCTCAACCTCTTGATCGCCAATAGGCACAGTCTTTTCGCCACTTCCAGTAAGGAAATGACGTTCGATTTGGATTTTATCAATGAATACTTGTGGAGTGATATAAATCTTTCTCATAGGTCATGCCATTTAAAATATTACCTTTTTGCCATTCACGATGTAGATGCCGTGTTGTGCAGGCTGCTTTACCCGGCGTCCCTGCAGATCATAGATGATATCATGCTTAGGATGGTTGGCATCGATCTCATGGATACCTGTTGCCTGTTGGGCATCCTCGATGGCGAACGACTTGGCGGAAGCAGATGTCGTTTCCTTCAGACTTCTGATATCGAGGAACGCCTTATTGGCAGTCATCGTTGTAGCCGTACCTTTGAGCTTATAGAAGCCCACCTTGCCATCCACGCAGTTCAGGACACGGTAGTTAGCCTGGTCGTTCTTCAAGACGTTGCCAGACGTGCCGAAATTGGCAGTGGAAGGGTTGTTCACTTGATTCAGATAATTCTTGTATTGATAAGTGGCAGCAGGTGCATTGAAATAGCGTCCCATGAGGGCGTTTCCATCGGAACTTATCGTACTGCCATTCGCACAACTCTTATTGGCAGGTGCATCCTTTTCGATGTTGAGGATATTGGTTGCCTCGTCAGCAGAGGAACATTCCAATACGACGGGAGTGCCACCGGCAACGGTACCGTTTACCCTGCTTAATACAGCATTTCCCTCTTCATCCTTTCCGGACACGATATAGGCAGCGAGGACGGTAGAGCCCGTGGAAGGTATTGAGAAAGGAAAGTCCACGCAGAGCGTTGTATAGTAATGCCCTTCAGTATCCTTCACTTTCTCCAAGGGTTTCACGTTGAAGGTCGTAGCGGGTTCAATGTACCATTGCGCTTCTTCCTTTTTGGATGCATCCTTTTCTACGCCAAAAGTGCCGGCGTTGTCGCAGAAGTAGTAGTTGCCAACAGTTACGGTCAAACCTGCTGATGCACTAACGGGAATATAAATATTGAACAAATTATTGCTCAAGGATTTTATGTTCGTATAATAGCCTGGGAATTCCACACTGATAGTGGCTATATACTGACCCGTTGTGATAGTTTTTAAGTCTGTTCCCTCACACATCAGGTTATACTGGCTGTTATTTTTCTCTAAATAAAAAACAGATGCAGGATTTGCGGCACCATCGTTCACTTGTCTGATATCATTCTCTAAATAACAGCCCATCTTGGCAATGACCGTGGGGTATGCACCGTTTTTGCTTGGATCCCACGGAGTTCTACTGAAGATATTAGTATCACCCATCAATTTTCTTCCTCCGATTCCATCGACAACATTTTGATAGCTCATCTCATCCGAAGCGAGGGTAGCGTACTTTCCGGTTGCTTTATTCTTGATGCGATAGTAGCCATTGCCATTCAGCTGCGCATGGATAGCGAGGGTAGAACACAAAGCAAGGGCTAAGAGTATATATTTTCTCATAAGTCTTTCTTTCATAAAGCAAGTCCCGTCGAATCCTTCAAAGGTGGCGAGACTTGCAATTGTTATTTGTTATTGATCTTCATTTTCATTCCCAAGAACTGTCATCCGACCAGTCATCATCGTCGAAACGATTGCCTTTGGAACTCCATTCTACGTCTTTGGGATCTTCAGGCTCTCCCACTGGGACTTTAGACTGTCCTGCAATCGCTGTACCTTCCAAGACACTGCCTTGGAGATTTAGTTCCACAAAAGTGGTATTCGGCTTTATATATGTTTTTTTCATCGCTTCAAAGTCTTACTTTTGTATGTACTTATGACCATTCACAATCACGATACCCTTATAGGTCTCGTCTACACGCTGACCAGAGAGATTATAACGTGGTGCATGAGCAGGAATTGTCGTATTGCAATTGTTGATGACATGCTCAATGCCTGTTGCTTCCTCATTACCAAACATCACGTAGATCTTCGCATTCATTTCAGGATCCTGAAGCAAGAAAGGCTTGTTGGCAGGGATGTTATTGTTGGAAATGGTAGTATCGTCTGCGTTGTGTGCACTATACAGCCAGAACCCATAAGGATTATGTTTCTCCTCTGTATTGTACCCAAACAGATAGAGGTTCTTGTTCATGGTTGTCGTACCAAACTTGTCGTCGATATTACCCTTTATTGCTGCATATGCCATACTCTTGATGCTTGCTAACGTTCCTGATCCATAATTCGGATAGGTTACATTATGCTTGCCCCCGAAGAAAGTTCCCTGAATGAGGTCGCTCTGCGTGGTGTTCCGTGATCCGTCCAGGACAGGTTCGAGAGCCAGGTCGCTGCTGACTGCATTGGAGTTATACTCAATGATGACAGGCGTAGCAGCAGGGATAACACCCGTAGCCTTGTCGAAGGTAACATACTTGATGGCATTACCCTCGGCATCTGTACCCTCCTTAACGCCATCAGCATTCAGCGTATAGACCGCGCTTACGTTGCTGCCCTTGATCTGGAAGGGGAAGTCGAGATAGGTAGAAGCGTAATACTTGCTGTTCTTGCCCGGATGAGAGTTGGGCTTTACGGTGAAGAAGTTGGTCTCATCCACAGGCTCGAGTGTCCAGTAAGCGTGCTCTTTTGCATTTGTCAGGTCATCGTGGAGAGAGCCACCGAAAGCCGTGCCTGCATTCAGTCCGTCGTTGGCGAAGCCCAATTCAGCATTGCCCGTATAGACGCGGTTGCCTGCAGCATCGTGGTTGTCACCCTCGATGAGGTAATACGGCGTCTTGTAATGGATCATGTTCACATAGCCACCGAGTGTATGGTCGCGCCCTGTAGCCTTCAATGCCTTCATCATCTGGAGTTTAAGCCAGTCGAACATAATCTGCTCGCTGCCGAGAATGGTGGAGTAGGAGAGCGTCCAAGGATCAGCATCTGTACCGCTGCCCTTCAATGTGCCGTCAGCATTCTTTTCGCAAGCATTCTTTACGTGCCATTCACCGCCATCAGCACTATACCATGTGTTGATGATGGCATCATCATCAGCCGTGAATTTCTCACCGGTAAAGCCGATCTTGCTTGTATAGCCAGAATGAGCAGTGAGGAAGTTTCTCACAGCCGGAACAACAACGGCATCCATATCTGTCTTGTTGGCCTTGTAGAAGTCAACGATAGGCTTTACGGAAGGTACCATGGAACGAACGAGATAAGTATCCTTCTGTCCGTCCACAGGAATCAGATAAACTTGGAACTTCAGGCTCGGGAGATAGTTAGCATTGAAGTCTTCCATCAAGGCATTGAACTTGCTCTTTTGGGTTGCATCTGTAATAGTTTGTCCTATTATACCATCGGCGAAAGAAGCACCCATGCTAAGGAGCATACGCCCGAAACCAACATAGCCATTGTAGGCAGTCGACAATGAGACTTCATCTCCCAACATCTGGGCGAGTTCTTCCATTGTTGTAGCCTCGCAGCCATTCATCACGTCAATGCCCTGGCTGCGTACGTTCATCAATTCGTATGCCTTCACCGTCTCGCCCTGCTTGTAGGGAGAAGAGATTTCCGTGGGGGCAGCGTTCAGGTTGACATAGAGGATGGTACCCGGCTTAGTCACCTTGTCTTTGTTTGTAGCTGCGACATCAGCCGTGGCACGTCCGCGAACTTCGATGTATCGCTGGTCACCAAAGCCTCCTACGTTCTTGATGCGGAAGTAACCCTGATAAGGATTCGTGTTGGCTGTGCTATTTGAAGTATTCAATTCAGCTAAGACCCATTTAGCAGCAGGATCTTTGCCGTTTTCGGTAAACTCAAAGGTATTGTAGCTTGACTCAGCAGAGAGATAATAAACCTTGCCGAAGTACCACTTGTCCTTGTTCTGCTTCCAGAGTTTCTTGAGAGCCTCGGTAGTCTGGCTGCTCTCAAAGTATTTTGTGATCTGGTCCTTGGCAAAATCCTCAAAGGTCGTGCCTTGGTCCTTCAACAACTGTACGGCAAGGTCGAGTAGGGCAGGCACCTTCGGTACATCCATGCGCAGGGATACCGTATTGTCTCCATTGTCGATCAGCTTCATATAAGCATAGTAGTCGGAGCAAAGGTCGATGGCGGTCTTCACATCAGCGCGAACATTGTCGGCGGTAATCGAGTAGTTAATGCTCTTTTCCGCCAACTTACCGTTGATAGTCTTGGCAATAAAAGCGTACAGACCTTTCTCCGTCAGTTTCTGATCCAGTATGCTGAATACTTTGTCCATGCCCTTGGCGAGATAGCCCACCACATCCTGTCCTTGGTTAGACAGTTCGGTAATGCGATAGAGCTTGTCGTTGCTGCGGTCGTAGCGACCGAAGTTAAGGGTGATGGCGGCATTCTTTTGATAAGTGGCATTGCTCTCAATGTCACTGAGCGTCAGGTCAGGCTCTGCCTCATACTTACCGGTGACATTCACGTAATGGTCGGTGGAGTTGTTCTTGATGTTCACCACGCCCGGTATCAGACCATCGGCAGTCGTACTGACTTCTTCCATCGTCCATAGACTGTTGTCAGTAGGTTTAGTCTCGTAGCCAAAAGAGTTATCCTTAGACTCATAGGTCAGGTAATAGGTGGTCCCAGGATTCACCTGATCGAGATACTTCGTAACCAAGGCCTTTAGGCTCGCATCCGTCTGATGCTCGTCAAGATACTTCAGCACGTGCTGCTTGGCCCAGTCCCATACGTCTTTACTTTTGTAACCGTTGCCCCGCACGTCATTGCCAACAACGATGTAGTTGCCCACAGCCTGGATGGTGTAGGGGATTGCAGGCACTGTCGCCTTGGCGCGTACGATCCACTTATTGCCATAGTGAGCCTGTGGCACAAGTGTCATAAAAGCATAATCGTCGGTGTAAATCTTGCAGATGGAGTCAGCCATGGCATTAAGGGCTGGCAGAAGTTGCGCTTTCACGTCACTGTCAGTACTTCCGCCCTGACTGGAAAGCAAGGAACCTAATTTCTTGTTGAGTTCAGCCTGCGCGAACTCAGACACGATCTTGTAGGCTTTGTCTACATAGTTGTAAACTTCGATGGAAGAATTGTCCTTCGGATTCTTCCCTGATAAGGAATAAACACGGTAACCGTCTCCGGTCTTGTAACCAATACCCACCCCAATCTGGGTGTAGTCATTCGTTGTACTGGCATCAGGTTTCGCATAATACTTGCCCTTGACTTCCACATAAGTGCCGGAAGCCGACTTAATTCGGTAAGTACCCGAAGCAGGAACCTGGGCTTTTACCCCCCCCC
>CAJLYG010000199.1 GCA_905210845.1 uncultured Prevotella sp. | reverse complement strand
TTCCGGGGTTATTTGATTAATATTTAACTGGTCCCGATTTTAACGGGACACTAATGATTCTATTTAGTAAAAGTATAGTTATACTATTTAGCTTATCAGTTTGCTCAATGTATTCTCATTGCTGTCTGGCAATATTTGCTTCAAATGCTCCATTATTCTTTCGTAAGACTCTTGTGGCGTACGGTCAGGATGACATGCCTCTTTGCCGAAGTTATCTTCCGGCGTGGCCAGCAGAGACCATCCCCAGCCGTATTTCTTACCATGACGGTCGTGAGGATAGACAAAGTCCTCTGTGACAATGTAACCGCTCATCTGCATTTTTGAAACGTAGCTGTCAAACCTCCCTCGCATATTTTTCCGGTGAAGCCACAGGAACGGCGCAGGTCACGGGTTATCATACTGCCGCCTTCACGCAAAGTTTCAAGTATTGCATATTCTATGCTGTCTTCGGCAGGATAGGGCATGAGGCTTCTGCGATAGTTGCAGAAGTCAGGCCACCACTCTTTGCTGATGAATGACACCTTCCGTTTGATGAATTTGCCGTAGGCGCACCCAGTTTCACGTATGATGTCTCCTTTCCAGTCCCATAGCGGCCATTCGTAGCTACCATCAGGGAATACTGTGTAGCCACAATCTTCGTCTACGACATCGTCTGCCGACCATCCGGATATGCCGAGGTTCAACAGTGGTAAGAATCCAATCTTGTTTATATAGTCCATCAGCTCAGGACAAGAATGTATCTCTTCTTTCAATTCAAAATTAATGAAGCCTAAACTCTCAATTCCTAACTCCTAACTAGCTTTAGCCTCCAATTCTGAAGGTGGGAAGCCATACTCGCGTTTGAAAGCCGTGGAGAAATGGCTGAGATTTTTGAAGCCCACTTGCAGGTAAACCTCCAGAGGCTTCTCACCGTTCTCCATAAGGCGCCTAGCCTCTTGCAGTCGGCGCTTTGTGAGCCATCTGCCAGGAGAGAGATGGAAAGTCTCTTCAAAGTCTTTTTTGAATGCTGACAGGCTGCGGCCAGTGTAGTGGGCAAACTCACTGATGTCCAGGTCCGACTTATAGTTGTCGTTCATATAACTCTCAAGGTCTATCTTGAAAGGCTCGGCAAAGTCGAAGAGCAAAGATACAACCTCAGGCTTTACTTGCAGCAATGTCAGCACGGCCTCTTTCTCCTTGTTCTCCATCAGTGCCTCCGACGGATATTCCTGTGCATCGAAATAGCTCTCCAGACTTTTGAAGAAACCTTTAAGGAAAGGGTGTTCGGGTAATAATATATAAGGTGTAGTCTCTGGTCTCAACCGCTTTGCTTTAGGGTCAAAGTTTATTTCGCTAACCATTTTCCTCAGAAATGGTGTTTTCAGTTGCAGAAACAGACCTTTGAAAGGCTCACCGTTTTTTGATGGGTGCTTGATCTTTACCATCTTGTGGTTGCGTGGCAGGAAGAAACTCTGTCCTTTCTCCAGGTGATATTGCTTCTTGTTGGGTGCTATGAGGTCCAGTTCACCACTGCAAAGATAGACGAGCATGTGCTCTGTTACCATCTCCTCACAAAACTTGTCACGAAACACCTCGCAACAATAGAAGGTGTCCATGAAGTTGTAAATAGTAATATTCTTATCCATGCTGTTTTGTTTTGCTGCAAAGTTATATATAAATAATGTGTATGGCTTTGTTGAAAAGTTAAACTTACTTTACTGAAAAGTTATTTCGGTAAAAACTTCTGAGAAAAGTTATAAAAGCTTTTCAACAAACTACTTTCCCGTAATTTGATGTAATTTTGCAAGCGTAAAAAAGAGAACTATTAATTAGTATTTATACATTAAACATTATACATTACTATGTACAACAATTTCACATTCTACATGCCCACCAAGGTATTGTTTGGTGCAGGCCAGTTACAGAATCTCCATAACGAGCAGATGCCTGGCAAGAAGGCTCTCATCGTGACAAGTAATGGACAGAGCACAAAAAAGTTCGGCTATCTTGCCGCAACTGAGAAGGAACTCGACCTTGCAGGCGTTGAGCACGTACTCTTCGACGAGGTTCGTCCTAACCCAACAAAGCAGAACGTCATGGATGGCGCTGCTAAGGCAAAGACCGAAGGCTGCGACTTCGTAGTGGCTCTCGGCGGTGGTTCTGTCATGGACTGCTCTAAGTGCATAGCTCTGATGATGGTCAACCCTGGCGACCTTTGGGATTACGTTTTTTCTGCAAAGGGCGGACACAAGAACTTCATCAATCCGTCTAAGCCTCTTATCGCCATCACTACTAATGCAGGCACAGGTTCAGAGGTAGACATGTTCTCTGTGATAAGCAATGACGAACTGCATGAGAAGACTGGCGTGTTCGACATCTCTATGTTCCCTACACTCTCTGTCGTCGACTCTAACCTCATGATGTCTGTTCCTCCAAAGTACACCGCTTACCAGGGCATGGACGCCTTCTTCCATGCAGCCGAGAGTGTCATCAACACCAAGGAGCACCCAATGGGTGAGATGTTCGCTCTTAAGGCTATCGAGCTCATCGCTAAGAACCTGCCTGTCGCTTACAAGGACGGCAGCAACAAGGACGCTCGCGCCAATATGGCACTTGCCAACTCACTTGCCGGCTACTACATGATATGCACTTCTGAGCACTCTATGGAGCACGTCATGGGTTCATACCATGAGAACCTTGTTCATGGCGCAGGCTTGATTATGATTTGCCACGAGTACTTCGACTTCTTTGCTGAGCGCAAGGCCGCTGAGGAGCCAATGATTAAGATGGCTAAGGCTATGGGCGTTGAGAACCCGACAAGTGGCAAGGACTTCATCAAGGCTCTTGACAAGCTCGTGGCTTCTGTAGGCTGCGCAGACCTAAAGATGAGTGATGTCGGCATCAAGCGCGATGAATTGAAGATGTTCTCTGAGCATGTTCATGATGTGCTTGGCGGCGATACCACTGCTGATCCTCTGACATTGAGCAATGAGGATTATCTTGGTATTTACGAGAGAAGCTACAAGTAAAAGGCTTTTATCTTGATGCGTACCAATTGGTACGCATCGTTATTAAAGCCAAATTATGCCATTAAGATAAATTATAAAAGAGATTATGACAGAACTTGAAAAGAAAAACCTTAGACTTCCATTTTGTTTTGATGACCCGGAGGTTGACGCATTGAAACTTCATGCCGTGAAAGGTTGCCAAAAGCTGGAGTCGATAGATGTTCTTGACACAAAGGCCAAGCAAGCCGCTATACGTGAGCTTTTTGGAAGTGTAGGTGAAAATCCTAATGTTCTCCCAGGCTTCATCTGCGACAATGGCAGCAATATCCATGCAGGCAAGAACATCATTATCAATTATAATGTAACTATTCTCGACGTCGATGAGGTTCATCTTGGCGACTTTTGCATGATCGGTCCTGGTGTGCTTATCGCCACTGTTAACCATCCGATGGTTCCATCCGGACGTCGCAAACATCTTAGCCTAATCAAACCGGTCTACATTGGCAATGATGTCTGGATTGGCGGTAAGGCTGTAATCCTCCCTGGTGTACATATCGGCAACAACTGCGTTATCGCTGCAGGAGCCATCGTAACGCATGATATCCCTGACAATACCCTCGTAGCAGGAGTGCCTGCGAAGCCAATCAAGACATTGGAGGATGATGTTGAGAGATAAATAGTTGCAGAGAAATACTTCTTGTTTAGCAAGAAAGATTTTTATAAAATTTTGCGGATACCCGTCTTTTTATTTATCTTGCAAAAGTATTGATTAAAGAAGAGCAGATATGGAACAGACGACAAGACGATATCCTGTAGGATTCAGACTTTCTCTGAAATCATACAAGGCGGTTATATCTATATAGATAAAACCGATCGGTTAGTGTCAATGTGGTCAACAACTAAATCTTTACTTTTTGGCTCTCCGTGAAAGGCAGTCGCAACTATACGGTGCACCCTTTCTTGAGAAATATACATATAGCCGTTCTCAATATGTTTAATTCCGAAAGTCCAAAATCCATCGTATTTTCGCTTTCTTTCCCCTTTCTGTACGCGAAAGACAGCCCCGTTATCACGCACATGATAGGTTTCCCCTTTATATGTGCATGTAACTTCTACAGAATAATCGTCATTAACTCCAATCATTTCTGAGTATTCTTCTCTATTTCATTACACACAGCTATGAAAGCTTGATATTCTTCTCCATCCATGTCGTAAATATTAATGACTTTAGTCATATCTTTGTAGAATAGGACTTTTGCAGTTCCCATTTGAACATTGCCATTATTGCTCTTAGCCCTATAACTAACCTTTGCCTTCATCCCGATGAATTCAGGATCTTTGGAGAACATCACTCTCATTTTTTCTGCAATGGTTCTTGCGTGTTCTGTTGCATCAGATTCGGCCTTTTTTGCTTGCCGATATTTCTCTTTTGCTTGATTTTGTTCATTTCGTCCGTATGATGTTTGGTAAGGACCTCCCCACAAGGTAATGCGAGACTGGGCTTCTTCCTTGTCACTTTTTGCCTGTTCTATAGCCGTACCGTCTTTTGCCAACTCTATAGTCAGTTCATAAAATTGTGGGTCGTCATAAGGTGTAAATGCACTGTCAACCTCAATCGATGCCAGATCATAGCTGTCTGGTATGATAAAAGACTCCTTTATTTTAGCTTCAGACAGCTCTTTAGCTTTTTCCTCTGTACTCTTGGTGCATGATGAAAGCACAAATGCCAAAAATGTTATAAATAACATGGCCGATGATAATTTTTTCATATTCTTCCTTTGATTTAGTGATTTATACTCCCCTCTTTCGACAGGGTTTTATTTTTGTTTAAGAATATAATTCAGAACCAGGAAGGGGAGTTTGACTCACTCCTACCATGCCTAAACTTGCTATATAGCAAGCCTTTGTTGTTTTTGGTCTCCACAAAGTTACATATATTTTTTCATGCTGCCAACTTTTTTCTTACTTTTATACAGCTATTCCGTATCGCATATCGAGTATGCCGTTCTCCACAAACTGCGATTTTTCAGTATTCATGTCTATTTTGCTTGTATCTAATCCTTAGAGCTGGAAGTGCCCGACTATTTTGTCATTACTGGAATTCATGACAAAACTTGCAAGAAGATTCCATAGCATATAAGGCAGACCATTAGGCGGTGTGCAGGAGTGCAAACCACGGGCTTGCCCTGGTACACAAGATAAAAAATTGTTTCTCAAATATTTGGTGGTTAGTTCATTTTTGCTAACTTTGAACCCAAATAAAAAAAGATCTTTAAATTCGGCTTGAAATACTGCTTTCGGGTGGTTCTGTCAAGTCTTGCAGGGTTAGGAAGTGGTTTCTATAGGGTCTGTAGATGGTTTGAAAAGCGGTACAGATACGGTACACAAAGATTTCCTTGAATTAAAAGCAATTGAATATTAAGATATTAGCGGAAAAGGTGGGGACTCCTACTTCTCTGCCATGCCGTGTCTTTCCATTTCGTTTTGCATGGAGTCGCAAGGCTTCGCATTTGCGCCGTCATGCTTCACTACATTTATAGACACCGCATGGCAAACGCTTGCAGCGGGACGGTGCCCGTCCTTTCTCTGATGCCGGTTGATGACTG
>CAJLYG010000198.1 GCA_905210845.1 uncultured Prevotella sp. | reverse complement strand
TTTTTCTCTTTTTTGTTGCACATCCTCTTTTTGGAGCCGTATCTCCAGGTCGGGCTTGTCGGTCTGGAAGATCAAGTCGTAGACATTCCCCGAGATGTTCATCTCCATCTTGGCATCGGGATAGTATTTCTGCAAATAAGCCATGAACGTCGACTGCACCGAGTCGAGGGCTTCCTTGCTGTGTGCCTTCAGGTAGACCACAGCTTCGTTGTTCGTGATATCCTTGGTATGGGAGAGGATAAACTCCTGCGTGCCCATCATCGCCGTTGTCGTCTCCAACCTGCCTTTGGCTGCGTCCAGCAATTCCTGCGTCCTTCTGTCGTTCTCTTCTGTCGAGATGCCTTCGTTCCAATCGATGGTCATCAAGGCATCCTGGTGCGCGACATAGGGCATGCGTTCCTTCTTCATGAAGGGAAAGACCACCGCGATCGCCAGCAGGCAAAGGAAAAAGAATGCCATGCACCATTTCCCGTGCCTCAAGGTCCACCGCATGGCAGGCTCATAGATGCCCATGAGCATCTTCTCCGCCTTTTTCTCTTGGGGCAGGTGGAAGCCTTTCTTCTTGAACAAGGTATAATAGTAGACAGGCACCACCACGGCTGCCACGGCTAACGAGGCGAACAACGCGATGGTCAGTCCCATGGCCTGGTCGTAAAACAAGGCACCGGCTGTCCCGCTCAGGAAGATCAGCGGGATGAAGACCGAGCAGGTAGTGAGCACGGAGCTCAGCATCGGAGCGAACACCTCCCGCGTGCCCTTCACCACGTCACCTCGTTGCTGGATATTATCGATCACGACAATGGAGTTGTCCACGATCATGCCAATGCCTAAGATCAGCCCAGAGAGGGAGATGACGTTCAGCGAGATCCCCATCAGATAGAAACACAGGAGAGTGAGGATCAGCGACAGCGGGATGGAGATGATGATTAACACAGGGATTCTCCATCCCCCGTTGAACACGAACAGGATGACGCTGGCGAGGATTGCCCCGAGCACCAGGTTCCATTCCAGGTTGTTCATGGAATAGCTCAAGAGCTCCGTCTGGTCGCGGGTGATGCTGAACTCGAGGTTGTGATAGGTCTTGTGCAAGTCTTCCATCAGACCGGAGATATTTTTCTGTAGGTCTGCCATCTGCGCATCGTTCTGCTTGATGACGGCGATGGATACAGCGTCTTTCCCGTTATGGCGCACGATACCGTTTCGCACGCCCGTCCGCTCCTCGACATCACAGATGTCTTTCAGTTGCAACAGTCTGCCCTCATGCCTGATATAGATATTCTCGATATCCTCCTTGGTGAGGATTTGAGAGTCGAAATGGATGCTGTACCTGTATATACCGCTCACCACGCTAAGGGCTTCAAGTACGATATTATTATCGTTGATGGCTTTCTCCACGTCCTGCAACGTGATGCCTAACGACTGCATCCTTGCCTGGTCGGGCACGATGTCCACCTCAGCCCCCACGGTCCCGCTGTAATCCACCATGGCAGTCTGCGGAAGTTGCTCAATCCGCTTGGTGATCACGTTGCGGACCAGGCGAGACAACTGTGTCATGCCATTCTTCTTCTGTCCTTTCATCGTTATATCCACATAGAAAGCAGGGATATCCATGGCACTTGCCTTGATCACCTTAGGGCGCGGCATGTCCTTCGGCATCTTGTTCATCGCGCGGTCGATCTTCTCGTTCACGTCAATGAACAGCAGATCCATGTCCGTACCCGGCTCGAAGGAAAGCGTGATGCTTCCTGCGTCCATCCTCGACTGGGTCTCGATGTCCTTCAGCCCAGCCACCTGTGACAGTTGCTGGCGCATGGGTCTTACCATCTGTTGCTCCACCTCTTCGACGGAGGAGCCCGGACTCGGCATCTGGACCGTGATGCGAGGGATGTCCACCTCCGGCATCAAGGATACGGGAATATAGGTAAAGGAGAGAACCCCAACAGCAGCTATTGCAATCAGGATCATGCTTACGGCGATGGGGCGATGGAGAAGTTGTCGGAACATGTACTGTCTTACTAAGTTTTTACGATAACATGAGTATATTGGAAGGATGAAATCCAACGTTTTCGATAAGCCAGATGAGCAGAGCCAAGCTCGCTTGAGCTCTGCCATGGCGAGAAAAGGTGCGCAAGCGAACGTTACTTGTCAGCAATTCTGACCTCCGTGTCGTCTGCGAGGTTCAGGTTGCCCGATATGATCACGGTCAGCCCGGCATTGATATGGGTGTCCTTCCGGGCACACCCGGTAATGGCGTAGCTGGTCAGGTTGCTGTACAGGATGTCGACATAGGTCCACACTGCACGCTTTGTCTCCTTGTCATAGACAAAGATTACGTGATATCCATCTCGTTCCACGACCGCCTCCTTGGGCACGACGAGCATGTTGGGCACTGCCCTTTCCACGATCACCTTCACGTTCATTCCATCCATGAGCCTTGACGAGCGGTTTCTCACCCGTGCGGTCACCTTCACCATTCCCTTGTCGTCGACGGTTGGGTTGATCTCCGTCACCATTCCTGTGTAGGTTTCCCTGGCATCCGCATACGGAGTGACTTTCACGGCCAGTCCTGGCTTCACGAAGGCAAGCTCAGCCTCCAGGATACTGAATTCCACCTCGAAGAAAGAGTCGTCAATAAGTGTGGCGAACTTGTCTCCGGGTTGGTGGGCCCGCGCCTGCAGGTTGGCGATCCTCCCAGCGAAAGGAGCCCTGAGCTCGCAGGCAGCCAAGTTGTTCTTGGCAGCTTGCAACTGGAACTTTGCCGTATAGTATCCCGACACGATCTCTGCCCTATGAAGCACGTTCGCAGGTACCTTTGTGAGGTTGCCGTCGTAGCCCAGCCCAATCAACTTATCCTGCAGTTCCACCCTTGCCTTTTCCAGGTCGTGCTGTGCTTTTTCCAGGTCAGCTTGTTTATCGCGGGTTTCCGAGACGCACAGCAGTGCGCCCTTGGCCACGCGCTGGCCTTCCACCACAGCCACCCTTTGCAGGATCTCCCCCTGCTTGCTGCATTGCAGGTCTGCCTTCCGGATGGCCACGAGCTTCCCGTTGCACAGAAGTTGCTTCTGGAATGTCAGACTTTTCAAGTTCATCGTGTCCACCTCCACGACCGTCTGTCCCTGTTCCTGCGACGGCGCATCTTGCTCCTTGCCATCCTTTTGCTTGCAGGAAGCCAAGCCCACGGCCAACAAGGCCACGCAAAGTATCAAATCCAGCTTTTTCATCGTTCTTATTTCGTATTTCTTAGTTTGTCAAAATCAACATGTATATCCGAGCGATTGATCCAGTCGTAGAGCGTTGCCTTCTGCAGAGAGAAGTAATCAGTCCAGAACGTCTGAAGCAATGCGATATATTGAGTCTTTGCCGATTCCAGTTCCTGCTGTGCCGTATTGAGTTCCGTCACGGACACCGCTCCCGTCTCGAAGCGTTTCTTCGTGATTCCATACCTCTCCTCGGCGATCTCCTGTGCCCGGAGCGCATCCCGGCACTGTGCGGGCTGTGTGTTGAACATCATCACCTTCCTGCGTAGTTCCTGCATATAGTCGAGGTGCCCCTGTTCGTTCTTGGTCTTGGCGAGGTCCAGTTCTGCCTGTGCCATCCTCACCTTTCCCTTGCTCACGCCCCAGTCGAAGATGGGCAGTGAGAGAGTAAGCCCCACGATCTCATTGTCATTGAGCCGTTGGTAAGCCCGCCCGAAGGAATGTGCAGTTTTCGTGAAGCCCACTTCCCCGCGCAAGGTCAGTTGCAGTCCTCGTCCTGCCTTTGCCTGTGCCAGGGCTCGTTCCGCCTTCAGCATTTCCTGCTTCTGCTCCAGGGTATGGGAAGAATTGCTGATCGCCTTCCTCAGGACATCCTCCACGTTCAGCAACATGTCCGGGACATGGTAAGGCGGCACCAGCTCTGCTTGGCTGTAGTCGCTGACGCGCAGGTAGGAGAAGAGCTGGTACATCTTATCGTCTAACGCCAACTTGTTCTTGCTCTCCGCCACTCTTGCATTCAGGAGGGAGAGCTCCAATTGCAGCACTTCGCTCTTTGTCGTCGTGCCTAAGTCGAGCCTTTTCTTCGCGATCTCGAACAACTGTTCCCGGTCTTTGACCGTTGCCGCGCTCTGCTTATAGTCAGACTGTGCCGCTAACACGTCGAAGAATAGCGTGGTAACCTGTATGGTGATCTGCTGCATGGAGGCGAGGTAGTTTTTCTGGGCAATCTGGTATTCTAACGGTGCCGTTTTCTTGTCCCATTTCAAAGTATTGAAGGCCTTGAAGGGCTGCGTATAGCTAAGCCTGACCGGCTGTGAGTTGAAGGTCGTCTCATCGTACGAGAACTGGTTCAGGCTATAGAGATATGACTGTAAGGAGACCGTTCCCCCGGTAGCCGCGATTTTCTGGTCGACAGAAAGCGTGAGGCTGTTGGACAGGGAATTGTTGTTGACATAAGACACCTGTCCGTCATCATAGTTTCTCACTGATACCAGCGAATGGTCGAAGTTCGCCACGCTTCCATTCAGGTTGACCGATGGGCGCAGGTCAGCCAGGAAAGAGCGGTATGCCCAGTATTTTGACATAAAGGCGAACTTTGCCAACTGGGTGTCATAGGAGTTCTCCTGTGCTATGGTGATCGCATTCTGTAAGGTCAGCTGTTGCGCGTTCACCGTCAGTCCGAACAACATGACCAAGGACAATATCTTTCTCATAGGACTTCTTTCGCTTTAGATTTAATTTCCCGTGTGGCAGGAGAAGGCACCTTCGGACGGAACTCCAGTATTTTCCTTGCCATCTGCCTCATCTTTCCCCGTTGTCCCGAAACTTGATAGAGCAGCATGAGCTGGTAAAGGGGATAGATCCGGTTGGGCATCATAGCATAGGCTTTCCTGTAGGCCCGTTCTGCAAGCGGGTACTGTTTCATGTCTTTATAATTATTTCCTTGCAATAGGTAAAACATAGGGTCGTTGCTTATTAAGGTGCCCTGGCGCAGGATGGCATTGCTGTCATTGTACCTTCCCGCCTGCCTCAGTGCTTTTGCAAAGATAAACAAAAATTGTGGATGATCGCTCTCTTTTGGCAAGAATATATACTGGTCCTTGATAAAAAGAGGGGATGAGCCCATGAAGAGCCCCGTCTCCTGGTCTGAAGCCCTGCGTGTCCCTACCTCCCGTGCCACGAACAGTGAGCAGCCTGCGATAGCCAAGCCCGTGAGGATCACTGCCACGAGCCTTCTCTTCCCCCGAGGATGAATAGATGATAGCTGGGGAGAGGAGGCGACTGCTACCATGACCGTGAAAAACCGAAAAGGATACAGTTCAAAAGGATAGGAGAAAAGTGAGAAAAGGAACAAGGACAGCAAGGCAAAGAACAGAGGCTTGTAGTAATGAAAGGACTGACGTAACAAAAGTGTGACCGGTAAAAGACATGCCAAGGCTCCAATGATGCCCTGTTCTGTCAAGACTTTCAACAGATCGCAGAATGCATACTCCGCGATATTGCCGTCGGTAAAGAGTCCACACGACGGGGATGAGGCATACATTTCTACGATCCCCTCCGCACAAGCATGACGGAATCCTCCGACTCCTACGCCAAGCCACGGGGCATGGCTCCAGGAGGAAAGACTTGCCAGCCATGTCAGCAAACGTCCATGGGCAGAGCCCGCTTTTAGGAAATACAGGGCGATAAATACAAGGACAAACATACCCCATACGCCATACCGCCAGCGTCGGTAGTCCTCTCGGGAGTACCACAGGCACATC
>CAJLYG010000197.1 GCA_905210845.1 uncultured Prevotella sp. | reverse complement strand
GTCGACTGCAATCCGTCCTTCTTCCATACCCTGACGGGAGTGCAGACTACCCATCATGCCATCGACTCCATTGTCATCCAAAATTCTTACGTAACGTATGACTCGACAAAAGCAAATTTCTATATCTATTTCAAGGATACGTCAAACGCTCCTGATTATCAGTAGCCTGCTGCTTTGTTCCCCGGTCCTTGCACAAAAGGACGCGAAGAAAGCCCCGAAGCAGAAGGTCGTGAATGGCAAGGTGATGATCGCCGAGCCTGACACGATCCCATTCTTTCGCGGCGTCTCCGTCTCGGTGGATGCCGTAGGTCCTTTGATGTTAGCCGTAAGCGACTATGGGCAATATGAGGGGGCCGTGAGGGTCAACCTGAAAGACCATTACTTCCCCATCATCGAGTTAGGATACGGAAAAGCCGACGCTGAGGATGTCTCTACACGGCTCTCTTACAAAACGAGCGCACCCTACCTCCGGGCAGGCATCGACGTTAACTTGATGAAGAACAAGCATGACATTTACAGGATATTCGGAGGCATGAGGTATGCCTATACCAACTATAAAGTAGACATTTTCTGCCCGGGTGTCACCGATCCTGTATGGCAGGAGAAAGTGGAATATAAGGTGAAGGACATGAAATGCTACTATCATTGGCTGGAGTTCGTGGCAGGCGTAGATGCCAAGATATGGGGTCCAATCCGACTTGGCTGGAGCGTGAGATACAAGCGACGCCTGATGCACGATGAAGGGACAATGGGCAAGACATGGTATGTGCCCGGGTTCGGGAAACAAGGCAACTCACGCTTAGGCGGGACATTTAATATTACATTCGAGATTTGACATGACAGACAAGCAGCATAAGAGACTCAGATGGCAGATACCATTTCTGCTGTTCTTGATCATCGGATCGGTTCTGATCATCCGACAACAACACAATACGCCTTACCAGCATGATACAGGCTTTATCTTTGGCACGATATACAATGTCACCTATCAATACGACAAGGATATCAACGCCCAGATTGTAGAACAACTCCAGAAAGTAGACTATTCCCTGTCACCCTTCAACAAGGCATCTATCATCTCCGCGATCAACAGGAACGAGGACGTGAAGGTAAACGAGATGTTCAAGGAAGTGTTCACGTTAGCTGAGGAAATCTCCCAAGAGACAGACGGTGCTTTCGACATCACGGTAGCCCCATTGGTAAACGAATGGGGATTCGGGTTCAAGCATGGCGTTCCGCCCACCAAGCAGGTCATCGATAGCCTGAAGGATATCATTGGCTACCAAAAGGTACAGCTCAAGGGTGACCACATCGTCAAGAAAGACAAGCGTATCATGCTCGATTGCTCTGCCATCGCCAAAGGCTATGGCAGTGACGTGGTAGCCCAATACTTAGAATCACTCGGCATACAGAACTACATGATCGAGATCGGAGGGGAAATTGTCACCAAGGGCATCAGCAGCAAACGCTTGCCATGGAAGATTGGGGTCACCAAGCCAACGGATGACTCTCTCGACCAGAACACGGAGATCCAAACGATCATCAATGTAACGAACAAGGCTATGGCAACCAGTGGGAATTACAGGAATTTCTATTACAAGAATGGAAAGAAGTACGCCCACACCATTGACCCCAAGACGGGATATCCCGTGCAGCACAATATCTTGTCCTCAACCGTGCTTGCCGACCGCTGCGCGACCGCAGATGCCTATGCCACATCGTTCATGGTATTAGGATTGGAGAAAGCCAAGAAGATCCTTGACAGACATCCGGAACTGATGGCCTACTTTATCTATGCCGACAAGAACGGGAAAAATGCGGTATGGTTCTCCCCCTCATTGAAGGACAAGATCCAAGCTCAGTAGATGGAAAGGCTATACGAAATACAACTTTTTAGGAAACTATTGCAATTTCCTTTATTCCAAGGGATGAGCCAAGACGACCTAACCAAGATCGTTGGCTATGTCAAATTCGACTTTATCAAAGTGGAACAGGGGAAGGCCGTCATGCATGAAAATGACATTTGTGACCATCTTTATTTCATGCTCAATGGAATCTTAGAAGTAAGGACGCCTGCAAGCGACCATGGATACACTTTTGTAGAGCATATCCATGCCCCCTATACGATTCAACCGGAACGTATCTTCGGGCTCACCCAACACTATTCACACGATTTTATTGCCGAAGAGACCTGCGGCTTTGTGAGGATCGACAAGGAAGAGACATTGAAATTATCAGACAATTACTTCATCTTCAAATTGAATCTCCTCAATCTTCTCTCAAGAGAAGTGCAAGTATGTGCAAGGGAACCGTGGAAAAGCGTCCCCAAGAACTTAGAGGAGCGCATCGTCCGTTTCATTGGACAAAGGTGTATCCGTCCAGCCGGCAGGAAAGAGATCTTCATTAAAATGACCCGGCTCGCCGAAGAACTGAACGACAGCAGATTAGACGTATCCATTGCCCTGAACCACTTACAGGACAAAGGATTGATCCAATTATCCAGGGGCAAAATCACCGTCCCCGCCATGGAGGACCTGCTCAAATAGAGACTGCACTAGACAGACTTTATGTTAAATTTTGCTTATTATATAAGGTATCGCAATATTTTTGCTACTTTTGCAAGCAAATATAGAAATTAGTATGAGTGAAGAGAAGATAGAGAAAGAAACTCACATAAATCCTTTTTTGCAGCCTTACAATACGCCTCATGACACGGTTCCTTTCGACCGTATCAGGATCTCGGATTACGAGGAGGCATTCATGGAAGGCATCCGGCGCGATAACGAGGAGATTGACAAGATCGTCAATGACCCAGCCGAACCCACGTTTGATAATACGATCATCAGGGTCGATGTTTCTAAGGGGGAACATTATTATGACTTGTTGGACAGGGTATCCAACGTCTTCAGCTGCATGTTAAGTGCCGAGACCAATGATGAGCTGGATGCGCTTGCTCAGAAAATGAGCCCGATCCTCACCCAGCATGAAAATGACGTGATCCTCAACAAGAAGCTCTTTGACCGCTACCGGTATGTCTATGAGCATCACCGGGAACTTACGCCAGAAGAGCAGACCTTGTTAGAGAAAGGCTATGAGGGGTTTGTACGTAGTGGTGCCCTCCTTGACGAGAAAGGCAAGGAGAAGCTCCGCAAGCTTACGGAAGAAGCGAACATGCTGTCATTGCAGTTCTCACAGAACCTGTTGAAGGAAAACAAGGCCTTTACACTGCATATCACAGACAGGGAGCAATTGGACGGGCTGCCTGAGAGTGCCCGCGAGGCAGCAGCCCAAGCCGCCAAGGAAAAGGGACTCGAAGGCTGGGTCTTCACTCTCGATTTCCCCAGTTACTCTCCTTTCATGACCTACTCTACCCAGCGCGAACTTCGCAAGAAGATGTACATGGCTCGCAATACGGTCTGTACACATGACAACAAGGAGAACAACATAGAGATCTGCAAGAAGCTCATCAACCTGAGAAGAGAATTAGCACAGCTCTTAGGATATGAGACCTATGCCGACTATGTGCTGAAACAGCGCATGGCAAGCAATATCAAGAATGTCTATAAATTGCTTTACGATCTCATTGATGCCTATAAGCCAACTGCCATCGAAGAAGTAAAGGAGATAGAAAGGACAGCCAAAAAGGCAGAAGGCGAGGACTTCGAAGTAGAGCCCTGGGACCTCAGCTTCTATTCCCATCAATTGAAGATGGAGAAATACAACATTGACGCAGAGATGCTCCGCCCTTACTTTGAGCTGTCGCACGTCATCCAAGGCGTCTTCGGGCTCGCCCATCGTCTTTACGGCATCACCTTCAAGGAAAACAAGGACATTCCTGTCTACCACCCCGACGTGAAAGCCTATGAGGTATTCGACAAGGACGGCTCGTACTTAGCCGTTTTCTATGCTGATTTTCATCCCCGGAAAGGAAAGCAGGGCGGTGCCTGGATGACAGAATTCCAAGGACAGCACATCGATTACAAGAAGCGGAACATCCGCCCACATGTCAGCGTGGTGATGAATCTCACCAAACCCACGGACGAGAAGCCGGCATTGCTGACCTTAGGTGAGGTGGAGACCTTCCTCCATGAGTTTGGTCACTCCCTGCATGGGATGTTTGCCAACACCAGGTTTGGGAGTCTGAGCGGTACCAATGTATGGTGGGATTTAGTGGAACTCCCCTCACAGTTCATGGAGAACTATGCCGTGGAAAAAGATTTCCTCCGAACGTTTGCCTTCCATTACAAGACGAAAGAGCCCATCCCTGACGAATTAATCGATCGCATCCGCAAGAGCCGCAATTTTATGGCAGCTTACTCCTGCCTGCGCCAAGTGAGTTTCGGACTCCTTGACATGGCTTACTATACACAGAAAGAAGAGTTCGACGAGGACATCATCACCTTCGAGAAAAAGGCATGGAAAGATGCCATCATCACCAAACAACTGCCGAATACGTGCATGACCGTCCAGTTCAGCCATATCATGGCAGGTGGGTACGCGGCAGGCTATTACAGCTACAAATGGGCAGAAGTCTTAGACGCCGATGCTTTCAGCGTCTTCAAGAAGAACGGTATTTTCGACCAGAAGACTGCCCAAAGCTTCAGAGACAATATCTTGTCAAAGGGTGGCACGGAACACCCGATGACACTCTATAAGCGTTTCCGTGGACAAGAACCAACGATTGACGCATTATTGGAAAGAAATGGAATTAAAAGAGAACTATCAGGAGGAGAAGCAAAGAAAGCTTGACTACAGATACCTTCGAATGGCACGTATCTGGGCTGAGAACAGCTATTGCCAACGCCGTAAGGTGGGGGCATTGGTCGTCAAGAACAAGATGATCATCAGCGATGGATACAATGGTACGCCCAGTGGGTTTGAGAATATATGCGAGGATGACAACAATGTCACCAAGCCTTACGTCCTACATGCCGAGGCGAATGCCATCACGAAACTGGCAAGGAGCAGCAACAACAGCGATGGCGCTACTATCTATATCACGGCTTCACCGTGCATAGAATGCTCAAAATTGATTATCCAAGCAGGCATCAAGCGCGTCGTCTATGGCGAGAAATACCGACTGAGCGACGGCATTGAACTGCTGAAGAGAGCGAACATTGAAGTTTTATATCTTAATCCAGACGAAGAAAATGAACCCAAATAAGACAAATCGTTTCATGCCCATCATCATGGCGCTTTGCGTGGTCGTGGGCATCATCATCGGAACCTTCTACGCGAATCATTTCTCAGGTAACCGATTGAACATTATCAACTCTGGCAGCAATCGCCTGAACAGCCTGTTGCACATCATTGACGACCAATACGTGGATAATGTGAACATGGATTCCTTGGTGGAAAAAGCAATACCCGCTATCTTGGCGGAACTCGACCCGCACTCTGTTTATATCAGTTGGCCTGATTGCCTCATGGGCATCCTGGATATTTTTGCTGCTCTTCTTTGTTCCCTCACCGGTGGAAAGATATTTGTCTCCATAGCTTTTTGAAATAAAATCCTTTGCCATGGCCTCGGCCTCATCTGATACACGCACAGAATCGGTACGCAGGTATGTGATGATACCTACCGTACCCTGTCCCTTTATGTCTACTCCCTCATAGAGCTGCTGAGCTATACGCATTGTCTTTGAAATCGGAAAATTCAAAGCCTTTGAAGCCTCCTGCTGCAAAGTACTGGTCGTAAAAGGAAGCGGAGCTTTATTGCTGCGCTGTCCTTTTTTGATATTTTGCACTTTGCAATCCTTTCCCTTTATTTCGTTAAGC
>CAJLYG010000196.1 GCA_905210845.1 uncultured Prevotella sp. | reverse complement strand
ATATAATTCATTGAGTGATGAAGCTAAAAATTTCATTTTCCCTTCCGGCAAAATATTTTCCGGCAAACAGGCAGACATTTAAGCAGATTCCATCGCGACCATCGTTGCCATTCTCTGCCTGCTGGTACCGATCCAAATGGTATCCCAGACGTGGGATGACCATGACAGGAGCGGGCGGTACACTTGTCGTGACTTTGGCCAGAACTACCTGATGACCTTACAGGACAAAGGCGCTCCGATCCTCTTCACAAATGGTGATAACGACACATTCCCGCTATGGTACAACCAAGACGTGGAAGGAGTGCGCACGGATGCCCGCGTCTGCAACCTGAGCTACTTGCAGACCGACTGGTATATCGACCAGATGAAGCGCCCCGCTTATAATTCACCGTCCCTGCCTATCTCCTGGCCTCGACTCGACTACTGCTCCGGGACAAACGAATACGTTGAGATCAACGCGGAAGCCAAGCAGCAGATTCTGGACTTCTACAAGCAGAACCCAGCACAGGCAAAGGCACAGTTTGGCGACAATCCGTTTGAGGTGAAGAACATCATGAAATATTGGGTTCGGTCGAAAGATGCCAACATGCACTTCATCCCGACCGATACCTTATACATCACCATTGACAAGAATGCAGTCAAGAAGAGCGGCATGCTCATGGCTGGCGATTCCATTCCAGACAAGATGGTCATCTCCTTGGCAGGCAAGAATGCCCTTTACAAAGGCGATCTCATGATGCTTGAGATGCTCGCGCAAAGCAATTGGACCCGTCCGATCTACGTGGCACTCACAGTGGGACCGGAGAACTACATGAACCTTGGTGACAACTTCGTACAAGAAGGACTCGCTAACCGTATCACGCCGTTCACGACCAAGAATCCTGGCGTCAAGAACTTCGACACAGAAAAGGCATATCGCAACGTCATGTTCCGGTATAAGTATGGAGGACTGAGAAAGCCAGGGCTTTACATCGACGAGACAGTCATGAGAATGTGCTACACCCACCGCAACTTGTTTGCACAGCTTGCCTTGCAGCTCATTGCCGAACACAAGTTAGACAAGGCAAAGAAAGTGTTAGACAAAGAGGAGAAGGAACTTCCCGAATACAATATCCCCCACAAGTTTGACAGTGGCAGCATGGACTTGGCACGTGCCTATGCCGTCTTAGGAGAGAAGGCTAAGGCCAAGCACATCGTGGACATCCTATGGAAGAATGCCTCCCAATACTGGAACTGGTATCTCTCTTTGGATGGAAGCAATTTCCAAGGATCCATGAATGACTGCATCAAGCAGATGTATATCATGCAGCAATTGAACCAGATTACCCGACTCTTTGATACCAAACTCGCCGCAAAACAGGAGAAAGAGTTCAATTCCTTCTATAATAGGTATCGCGGGAAAGGCGGTCAAATTCCGGAAGAATAATGATTATTGAGCAACCTGCTAAATGGCTGCGCTGGTTATATCCCAGGGCGACTTGGAGAATGGACAAGAACGAACACGCAGTTTACCTGACGTTCGATGACGGTCCTATCCCCGAGTCGACCCCTTTTATCCTGAAGACACTCGACGCATTTGATGCCAAAGCCACCTTCTTCATGGTCGGGGAGAATGTCCTCCGCTATCACGACCTTTATCATGACATCGTAAACGCTGGGCACAGGATCGGGAATCACACCTTCAACCATATCGGTGGGGCCAAGCATACGATCCATACATACAGCAACAATGTGGACAAGGCCAATGAATTGCTCCATACGAACCTGTTCCGCCCTCCTCATGGATGGATGAGACACGACCAATACGTATGGTTAGGAAGGAAATACAAGATTATCATGTGGGACTTAGTCACGCGGGATTACTCCAAATGGATGACTGGAAAGGACATCCTCAATAATGTAAAGAGATATGCCCGCAACGGTTCCATCATTACTTTCCACGATTCATTGAAGAGCATAGACAAGCTACACTATGCGTTGCCAGAAGCATTGGAATGGCTAAGGGAACAAGGATATGAATTCAGAACTTTCGAATAAGATAAAAGCCGAGGCACAAAGTCTCGGCTTTTATGCTTGTGGGATTGCCAAGGCTGATGCCGTGGACAACGAGACTGCCACTCGGTATAAGGAGTGGATAGCCCAGGGGAAGAACGGGGAAATGGCTTATCTGAACAACTACACGGACAAGCGCTTGGATCCCAGGCTTCTCATGACAGGACTTAAGAGCATCGTATGCGTTGCCCTCAACTATGCCCCAGCCGAGAGAATGCCGGATGATGAATACCAATTGGCAGCCTATGCCTATGGCCAGGACTATCACGATATCGTAAAGAACAAACTACGGCAATTGGCTGCACGCTTTGGATTTGAATGCTTAGATGTCAAGGGAAGCCATGCTGATGACGGGAACGTCCATTACCGGGCGTTTTGCGATAGTGCTCCCGTCTTGGAACGATATTGGGCGGTACAGGCCGGGATAGGTTGGAAAGGGAAGAGCCAACAACTGATCATTCCACAGGCAGGTACGATGTTCGTCTTAGGAGAACTCTTTTTAGACATAGAACTTGAGTACGACCAGCCCATGAAGAACAGGTGTGGGAGATGCCATCGTTGCATAGATGCCTGCCCCACGCAGGCATTGAAGGAAGGAGAAGGAATGGATGCCAGAAGATGCCTGTCCTATCTTACCATCGAGAACCGGGGTGACATTACGCCGGAGGTAGCTGCCAAAATGGGGAACACGATCTATGGTTGTGACAGATGCCAATTAGCATGCCCATGGAATCATTTTGCCCAACCCAACCACACGCCAGAACTGCAGCCCAGGCCCGAGCTGATGAACATGACAAAGGAAAAATGGCAGAATCTGACTGAAGAAGAATATCGCGCTCTCTTCCGGGGCAGTGCTGTCAAAAGGGCGAAATACAGCGGGCTCATGAGGAACATACATGCGGTAGAGAAGAAGGAATGACCCTGGTTTCATAGAGGTTATCTCCTGCCTTGCAAAAGGTCACCTGACACACGCTAAAAGGTCATCTAACGCACGCTAAAAGGTCATCTATCACAAGACGAAAGGTCATCTCTTGAAAATCCACAAGGCAGGGCCATCAAAAAAAACGGTATCAGAAGAACCTCTGATACCGTTTTTTGCTTTTATAGAATCGCTTTATTTCTGCATATCATAGACAACCTGCATGAGTTTCTTGCCTAAGGCGTCAGCCTCTTCCATCGTCTTCGCCTCGCTGTAGACGCGGATGATTGGCTCCGTATTGCTCTTGCGGAGGTGAACCCATTTATCAGGGAAGTCGATCTTCACACCATCGATATCCGTGATTTGCTCATCCTTGAACATGTCCTTGACCTTGCTCAGGATCGCGTCAACATCCGTTTCCGGTGTCAAGTCAATCCGGTTCTTGGCAATGAAGTAATTCGGGAATGTTTTCCTCAGCTCACTCACCTTACAGCCTTTTTGTGCCAAGCTGCTCAGGAAGAGGGCGATACCCACCAGGGCATCCCGTCCATAATGGCTTTCCGGATAGATCACTCCACCGTTGCCTTCGCCACCGATCACAGCATGTACCTCCTTCATCTTGGTAGTTACATTCACCTCGCCAACGGCGGTCGGCGTATAAACGCCTCCATGCTTCTCGGTAACATCCCGAAGCGCACGGGTAGAACTCAAATTGGATACGGTATTCCCAGGAGTATGAGAAAGGACGTAATCAGCCACACTGACCAAGGTATATTCCTCGCCAAACATCTTCCCATCCTCACAAATGAATGCAAGCCGGTCGACATCCGGGTCAACAACAATGCCTAAGTCATAGCCACCCTTGGCGATATCACCCATGATACCGCCTAAGTTCTTCTCCAATGGCTCTGGGTTATGGGCAAAATCACCATTAGGCTCCCCATTCAGGAACTTATACTCAACCCCTAAAGCCTTCAAAAGCTCAGGAAGGATGATCCCACCCACGGAATTAATACTATCGACAATTACCTTGAAATGAGCCTTCTTGATTGCGTCCACATCAACGAGCTTCAAGGCGAGCACGCTGTCTATATGCTTCTGGTTAAACGTATCATCATCCGTATAACTGCCCAGATGGTCAACGTCGGCATATTCGAAATCCTCCTTGTCAGCGATTTCCAGCACTTCGTTCCCATCAGCTTTCGTCAGGAACTCCCCTTCATGATTAAGAAGTTTCAGCGCATTCCAATGACGAGGGTTATGGCTTGCCGTAATGATGATGCCGCCATCAGCGCCAGACATCCTGACAGCCAACTCTGTCGTAGGTGTCGTTGCCAGGCCGATATTGATGACATCGTAGCCCATGCCCATAAGCGTGCCGCAAACGACATTCTTAACCATCAAGCCAGAGATGCGGGCATCACGTCCAACAACGATTTTATTACTTGTCGACTTTCCGCTACGACGGATAAACGTAGCATAAGCCGTAGTAAACTTCACGATGTCCAAAGGGTTCAAAGTGTCCCCAGTGTGCCCGCCAATTGTTCCGCGGATACCAGAAATAGATTTAATAAGTGTCATATAAGTTAACTAAAAGAAATAATTATCGTCCCCGTTCAAATGTTATCTCGTACAAGCATGGATAAACACTTGACATCGCACTTGCCTGACCCTGAGGAGAAGGCACGATCAACTTAACCTTAGCGATCTCATCTCCATCCTTGGAAGGTCGCCCAATATTGACGAAAGGCAGGGCTGCCAGCCATCCAGACGGGACGGCAGTACTACTGTATGCAGATGCCATGATACTTGACCCACTGATAAATACGCCCGTATAGGTACCCGACGTGTTGGTCACCGTCATCTTATCAACGATAGAAGAATAGTACAGGACATTATTGGAAAGTATCAGGGAATCCGTCAACAGGTTATATTCATTAAACCGGCACAAGACCGTAGCCGTCTCCCCACTCTTGATTTTCTCGCCACATCCTTTCCGAATCACTTGCATATAGACACCCGTCGATTCAAAAAGGACAAACTCATTCTTGCTCACGTCTGTCGTAGAATCTTGTGCCTTGAATTCAGATTCAGAGATCACCTTCACTGCTGAATCCCTAATATAAGCATTGATAGCCGCATTCTCCTTTTTCTTCTGGTCGGCATAGGTCTCGCCATCGCTACAAGAAGCAAATGAAACCACTGCTATGACCAGCACTAAAAGGGCATAAATTAACTTTCTCATATTCTGTAATAAAATTCTCGACAAAGTTAATAAAAAGAGAAGAGAGAAAGAGAAGGGTATCTTCCTTTTTTCTAATATTTAACACGATTTAGGTACTCTTGGTATACCCTCCAGTGCCAGACTGTTGGCGAGACGCCATGCGAAAGGGCGATCACCTATTTCTGTAGCCGTTCCTTGTAATGCAGGATCGCCTGCCTGACGATCTTCTCTGCCTCTTCCATGGAGCACAGGAGTCTCCCACCGCTGGCATTCAGATGTCCCCCGCCATTGAAGAACTGCTCTGCCACCTCGTTACAAGGGAAATCATCCACTGACCGAAGGCTGACCCAGATCAGGTTTTCCCTACGATCATCCTCCCGCAAGGAAATCGACAACTTCATCCCCTTGATCTTCAGGGGCTCATTGACTAATCCTTCTGCATCGCCCTTGATATAGTGGAAGGTAGCCATGTCCTTCCTGGTAATCGTGAAGTAAGACGCATGGCAATCCTCAAAGACATTTAGCTTCTGGTACATCATATACCCTCGCAACCGTATGGCCCAAGAACTATAGTTGTTATATACATTACGATAGATCTTGTCCTTGTCAATCCCCTTCGTCAACAGCTGACTGACGATGAAAAAGATCTCCGGGCGGTTGGAATTATAGGTAAACCCGC
>CAJLYG010000195.1 GCA_905210845.1 uncultured Prevotella sp. | reverse complement strand
GCCATCAACCGCCAGTCCCATCGGGCGATAGGCGCGTACATCTGAAAATAGCGATCGTAACGTGAGATCACACCTTCAGCCCTGTTCAACATCGGGGAATAAACATGGCGGGTAATGCTGCGAGTAGACAGCAAGAAGGATTCCTCACTTTTTACTTGGGCGATCATCGCTGGCTTGAACCATTGGTTTAACGAGTCAGCCAATTCCTGATTGCCCTTCTGGACTGCCCACTGCACATGCAGGGAATCAACCCCTGCCCCACAATATCGAATGCCCTTGAACTTCTTGGGCAAAGGAAAAGCAACGATATCGCCATCCCCATTCTGGAGTCTCCGCACCATTTCCGCAGTATCCTTGCATACCTCAACCCGTAAGGAAACACCTAACTTCTGGGCAAACTTCTCACAAAGGAGGTATTGCGTGCCCATGCCATGCCCATGATAGTCATAGTAATTCTCAGGACCTGTCATGGTCAGCATGATCAGTTCACCATTTGTCTGGATATCGCTCAGTGTGAATTCATTCTTCGCAGGAACAGTATCCTCACCGATAGAGGTACCCCACGGGGTGACCACAGGCTGCTTTTGCTGTGAACAACCCGTTAAGAAAAGAATTGCAAATAATATGTATATAAACTTGAAATCCATTGTAAAACCTCACAAAATTACTACTTAATTTGCGAAAACCGTTAGAAAAGCGTATTTTTGCAGTGTATTTTTAAGAAAATTAGAATTTTATATGTTACGTATAGCCGTCCAGTCGAAAGGTCGTCTCTTTGAAGACACGATGAATCTTCTGTCTGAAGCAGACATTAAGGTAAGCGCAAGCAAGCGCACTCTCCTTGTCCAGTCGTCAAATTTCCCACTTGAGGTCTTGTATCTTCGTGATGATGATATCCCACAGACCGTAGCCAATGGCGTGGCAGACATCGGCATCGTAGGTGAGAATGAGTTCGTGGAACGCAATGAGAACGCGCAGATCATCGACAGGCTGGGGTTCAGCAAGTGCAGGTTGTCACTCGCCATCCCTAAGGAATACAACTATCAGGGATTGGAATGGTTCAATGGTAAGAAGATCGCGACTTCCTACCCGAATATCTTAAGGAAATTCATGAACGAAAAGGGCATCAACGCTGATATACACGTGATTACGGGTAGCGTGGAGATCAGCCCGGGAATTGGATTAGCAGACGGTATCTTCGATATTGTCAGCTCAGGATCTACCTTGGTGAGCAACAATCTCAGGGAAGTGGAAGTGGTCATGCAGAGCGAAGCCTTGCTCATTGGCAACTGGCAACTGACGGATGAGAAGCACCAGATCCTGAATGAGATGCTGTTCCGCTTCGAGGCAGTCCGATCCGCGCAGGACAAGAAATATGTAATGATGAACGCACCCAAGGACCGCATCAAGGAGATCACGGCTGTATTGCCGGGCATCAAGAGCCCTACCATCATTCCCTTGGCCGACGAGAACTGGTGCTCTATCCACACTGTGCTTGACGAAAAGCGCTTTTGGGAGATTATCGGGAAGTTGAAAGAGTTGGGCGCACAGGGTATCCTTGTCTCACCCATCGAGAAAATGATATTGTAATATGAATGTGATCTTATATCCTAAGCAGGAAGAATGGGGCGAGATCGTGAAGCGTCCGCACTTGGATGTCTCACAGTTGACGGCCACTGTTCAAGAGGTCTTGAATGACGTCAAAGCAAATGGCGATGATGCCGTAAAGAGGTATGAGGAGAAGTTCGACCATGTCAAACTGTCTTCCTTGGCGGTCACGCCCGAAGAGATGGAGGAAGCGAACACGCTGGTTCCAGATGAATTGAAGGATGCCCTACGGTTGGCACTTCAGAATATTGCCAAGTTTCATGAAGCCCAGAAATTCGAAGGGAAGAAGATCGAGACAGCACCTGGAGTGACTTGCTGGCAGAAAAGCGTTCCCATTCAAAAGGTTGGACTGTATATTCCGGGAGGTACGGCTCCCCTCTTCTCCACGGTCCTGATGTTAGCTACACCAGCGAAGATCGCTGGATGCGAGGAGATCGTGCTGTGCACGCCTCCGAACAAGGAAGGGAAAGTGAACCCTGCCATCCTCATGGCGGCGCAAATAGCTGGCGTGGGGAAGATCTTCAAGGCTGGCGGCGTGCAGGCTATCGGTGCCATGGCTTATGGTACTGCCTCTGTTCCTAAGGTTTACAAGATCTTTGGTCCCGGCAACCAATATGTGATGGCTGCCAAGCAACAAGTCTCCTTGCATGATGTTGCCATTGACATGCCGGCTGGTCCTTCTGAGGTATGCGTGATCGCTGATGCTAAAAGCAATCCTGTGTTTGTGGCAGCCGACCTGCTTTCGCAAGCCGAGCATGGCGTAGATTCACAGGTCATCTTGATTTCTACTTCAAAGGAGATGCTTGAAGAGGTAAAGGATGAGGTGGAAAGGCAGTTGGAAAAGCTTCCCAGAAGGGAGATCGCACGCCAGACTCTCGAAAACAGCAAACTGGTATTGGTCCATGACTCCCAAGAAGCTATCGACCTCAGCAATGCCTATGCGCCCGAGCATCTTATCTTAGCATCGGAGGATTACCGGCAATTAGCCGACAAGGTCATCAACGCGGGCAGCGTGTTCCTTGGGAAATACGCCTGCGAAAGCGCTGGGGATTATGCCAGCGGAACTAACCATACGCTCCCTACCCACGGATATGCCTTGGCATACAATGGCGTTAACTTAGACAGCTATAACCGCAAGGTGACATTCCAATATCTTGATGAGGAGGGTATCAGAAGCATCGGGAAGGCTGTCGAGGTCATGGCCGCTCTTGAGCAATTGGAGGCCCACAAGAACGCCATGACAGTTAGAATAGAATCTCTTAAATAAAAATGATATGAAAGGTCTGCAGGAATTGGTGAGAGAGAATATATGGAATCTAACTCCATATAGTAGTGCACGTAACGAATACAGTGGGCATGTCGCCCACGTGTTCTTGGATGCTAACGAGAACCCTTATAACAAACCGTTCAACAGATACCCGGATCCATTGCAGACTGAGGTGAAGAAATTGGTCTCTAAGGTCAAGCATGTTGCTCCAGAGAAGATCTTCTTGGGCAATGGAAGTGACGAGGCCATTGACCTGCCCTACCGTATTTTCTGTCGCCCGGGAATAGACAACGTTGTTGCCATTGAACCCACATATGGCATGTACAGTGTATGCGCAGCCATCAATGACATAGATTACCGACCGGTTTTGCTGGACGATAATTATCAGATGCATGCCGACTCACTGCTTCAAGCCTGTGACGAGAACACAAAGTTGATTTGGCTTTGTAGTCCGAATAATCCTTCTGGGAACAACATGAAGCGAGAAGAGGTTGTGAAGGTATTGGACAACTTTGATGGGATCGTCATTGTGGATGAGGCCTATAGTGACTTTTCCAATCAACGTACTTTCCGAGAAGACTTGGACTTGTACCCCAACCTGATCGTGCTGAATACCATGAGCAAGGCTTGGGGTTGCGCTGCCATCCGATTGGGCATGGCTTTCGCTCGGAAAGAGATCATCGATTTATTCAATAAGGTGAAATATCCCTATAATGTCAATGCACTCACACAGAAGCAGGCTTTAGAGGCTTTAAGTGACCCATTTGAGACTGTCAAATGGGTAAAGACACTTCTCTTGGAGCGTCAACGCATGATCCAGGCCTTTTCGGAGCTACCGACCTGCGTTAAGGTCTACCCCACGGATGCCAATTTCTTCTTGGCGAAGATGACAGACGCACAAGTGATCTACCAGTACTTAGTGGAAAAAGGAATCATCGTGAGAAACCGGACGAAGGTCTCCCTTTGCCATAACTGCCTGAGGGTGACCATCGGCACACGGTCGGAGAACAACGAACTGTTGGCTGCCTTACGGCAATATGAGTCAGGGCAACGGTAATTCCTCGATCAGCGTCGACACATACGAGCGTCTCCAATCAGCATTGTGGTATCTCCTTTTCCCGAACAAGAGGATATCAAGGTCGATCTTGACAAGACCTCGGCAATGTTCTTGATGGGTGCTCCCCATCTGCCACTCTACTTGCTTTAACGTTCCTTGTACCTGCTCAAAGTCATCCTGAGTGGAAGCCATGGCCATGCAGTTGAGAAAAGGATCGGAGTCGATGCCTATGGGCTCTGTCCATATCCGTCGTGTGAACTGTATATCGGCAAAGATGTCCCTTAAGTATATCTCTGCCTGATCCATGTTGACCATGGGATCGTAATTGGAACCTATCGCAAGTATGATCTTGTTTATCATGATGGCAATTTCTTTACATAGCAACAACTCAAGCCTGACAAGAGGAGTTATGCTCGTTCAAAGTGCCAGCAAAGGTAATGAAAAAAGCCTAAAGTCCCATCATTCCCCTGAAAAAGTTGTTCTTTATTGGATACATGCCAAGAAGGGAGAACCTAAGTGAGAAAAAGCAGAGGAAGGAACCGTATGCAAGAATCAACGATCAACCCAGTCGTTGGAAAGCCTATGATTCGTTAAAAGCCTTGTAACTTTTCATTAAAATAGAAGAAATTTGCAATATTTTCGACAAGATTGTTTACTTTTGTAATCCAATAACTGTATTCAAGAATGAAGAAGTATTTTATCCTATTGCTCCTTTTCTTTTCTTTGTGCCCGACATGGGCACAAATGAGATGGAATTCACAATACCAGACATACATCAACCAATACAAGGATCTTGCCATCCAGCAAATGAAACGATATCATATTCCTGCCAGCATCACGCTTGCCCAAGGGTTGTTTGAAAGCCGTGCAGGACTGAGTGACCTTGTGGTAAGAGGAAACAATCACTTCGGGATCAAATGCCATGGCTGGACAGGCGGCTCGGTTTATCACGACGATGACCAGAAACAAGAGTGCTTCCGGGCCTATCGCGATGCGTATGAGAGCTATGAAGACCACAGCCGCTTCCTCTCACAGAACTCCAGATACAGTCGACTGTTCAACTTAAAGGAGACTGACTACCAGGGTTGGGCATACGGACTGAAGGCCTGTGGATATGCAACCAATCCCAAGTATGCCTCAAAACTGATTGAGATCATTGAGCTCTATAAACTCTACCAATATGACAGGGCACGTAGCTATGACAAGTTCATGGCCAAAAGGTCGGGCGTGGAGCAGCCTGTAGCTGGGCAAAAGCTGCATCCTATCCATATCTACAATAAGAACTATTACTTGGTTGCCCGTGACGGGGATACTTTCAAGTCGATCGGAAAGGAAGTGGAACTGCCCTATCGTGACCTTGCCAAATACAATGAAAGGGATAAGAAGGATACCCTCCGTGCCGGGGACATCGTCTATCTGAAGAAAAAGCGGAAGAAAGCCGACAAGGTTTACAAGAACCGACCGCATACTGTTCGAAGTGGGGAAAGCATGTATGACATTGCGCAGAAGTACGGTATCCGCTTAAAGAGCTTGTATAAGAAAAACCATTTATCACTTGATTACCAAATCCATGTTGGAGACCAATTAAAAGTTTATTAATATGAAAAGACTCTTATCGATGTTGTGCCTGCTCTGTTGCATAACGGCTACGTATGCACAAGAGTTCGACCAGTATTTCGAAGACCGCACTTTGCGCATTGATTACAATTTCGCAGGTAACGTAAAACAACAAAACCTATCCGTCGACGAACTAAATGTCATGCCACGTTGGTATGGCAAGCGACAACACTTGGCAGAGCTGCCCATGGAGGGAAACGGACAGATCACAGTGAAAGACCATAAGACTGGGAAAGTGATTTATAGGAATAGCTTCTCTACTTTGTTCCAGGAATGGCTGTCTTATCCTGAAGCTGCCACGGCAACGAAGTCGTTCGAGAACGTCTTCCTCGTACCATTCCCGAAGTCTGCGTTTCTTCTTTTTCTTCTTGGCTGATTCATC
>CAJLYG010000194.1 GCA_905210845.1 uncultured Prevotella sp. | reverse complement strand
GGCACCAGTGCATCTCGCTCCCCGCCAGTGAGTACGCTTTCTGTTTGTCCAAGGCCAGGCCGATACCGCTCCGTGAGAAGTTGTCTCCACTCACATCTCCGCCCCAACGTTCTGTCTACCAATCACAGAGAATGGCGACAGCTAACTTATATTCTGCCACTTGCTATTAAAGAACTGCAATCGCATAACATACCCATCAGGACTAGAGTTTCTTATGGTAACAGAATACAGCACCTGACAGCACTGATCAGACAGTTGCCGATTGAACAGACTAATGGCATACAGGTCCACATGTCAGATCCTATGATTATCAAGAAACTGAAAAATATTGGTATTGCTATCCTTAACAGCAAATCAAATCAGCAGATAGCGTGGAGGATGGATTACGCCGAATTCTTCGAACGCTTCGTTCAATATCTCTTCTCCAACGTGGCGGGGAGAAATAATGCTATTATTTATAATAATGCGCACTATCATGTAATGGCAAGGAAATTACCTTCGTGGGGATTAAGTTATTTGGAGCCGGACCTGCTAATCCGGAGGGACGAAACAGAGTATGTCGTTGATGCAAAATACAAGAGCCACCTATATAACTTCGACATTGATAGCGAAGACCTTAAGGACACGTTCCGGCACGATCTTCACCAAGTATTGGCTTACTCTGCATTCAACAGCATGAAAAACAAAAAAGTCGTGCTCGCTTATCCTTTCAGCGATTTTTCTTTATATAACATGCAAATTAGCGACAACATCTCATCCTCTACAATAGACGTTTATCTCGTTAGTATTCCAATTGAAAGGAATAAAATAGATTTAACGGAAATGGGAATAGAAAAGCTGATGATGTTTTAGTAAAACTATTTTGCCGCAACCTCGCTTCTCTTGCGTGGCTGCGGCAAAAATTTTATTCTATCTCTATGAACACCGGCTCGCCCTCATCTCGGTGGTTGATGACTTGCATCAGGCGGTAGAGGGTGCGGCGGCTGTCGGTGACGCGGCCCACCTCGGTGTTGTGGCCTACGAGGATGCATCCCTCGGTGTGCTGGTCACAACAAAGCGGATGTTGGTTCCCATGGAACTCACCTCTATCTTCACGATGACTCTCTGCGGATATTTCCACGACTTGGCCTTGTAATAAAACTTATAATACCTCCTGACAAGAACCACTGAGCGCCTGCTGTTCCCATCCTTTGATTCCTTGTGGCTTTACTTCACGGAATTACGTTCCTCATCAAGTTTTCTGGACTTGTTCTCGGCCATGCGCACCTTCTTTTCGACCATCTTGAACAACGCCGAGTTCCCGGCGAGTCCGGTTGTGAACCACACATACCATTTGCCCTTGGCCCAGTCCATGAACTCATGGCTGCAGAAGTGGCTGTCCCCCGCAGCTCGATGACCGTTTGGGGTCAGCGTTTTGAAGGTGCTCGAAGACCCTTTCGAGAATTCGTGATACATTAAGGGACCGGTCACAGTCGTTGGCATCCCTCAACAAAAGAACAAAGAAACTGAGCAAGCATTCTCTCTTCCTCAGTTTTTTATGTCAATACGTGTATGCCGATACGCTTACTAAATTACATTTGCCAACATTGGATATTATTACCAGCTACTATTTCAATAACAAAATAACCGCCACATTATCTTTTAGCAGACTTCGTGGCGGTGTTATTTTTGGCCGGAGAAACACACGCAATGTAGCACATTTTTCCCATTAGGCAGTGATTTGCTTGCGGTATTGTGCCGGCGTCCCACCCGTTTCCTTCTTGAACATGCGGCTCATGTGCTGAGGGTACTGGAAACCTATCTGATAGCTGACGTCAGTAATGGACCTGCTGGTGTCGGCAAGTAGTTCCTTTGCAACGTCTATAATATGCCTGTGGATATAGTCCATGGCAGTCTGCCCCGTCTCTTTCTTGATAAGGTCTCCAAAATAGTTGGGCGAGAGACAGAGCTCCGACGCGCAGTAGTTGACCGTCGGCAGTCCGCGGTTCATGTTGTTCTGCTTGAAATAGTCATTGAGCAATATCTCAAACTTGGCGAGCAACGCGCTGTTGATGGGCTCGCGGGTCACAAACTGACGCTCGTAGAAACGCTGGCAGTAATTGACAAGGATTTCGATATACGAGCAGACCAGCTGACGGGTCATGCGGTCGATGTCATGGTTGAGCTCATCCTTGATAAGGTTGAGACACTCAATGAACGTCGTGCGCTCTTTCTCAGACAGATGCAACGCCTCGTTCACCTGATAAGAGAAGAAGCCATAGTTCTTGATGTTCTTGCCAAGCGATGTGCCACGGATAAACTCGGGGTCGAAGAAAAGAGCGTAGCCTTGCGGTTGGAAGATATGCCCGTCATCCTCAATGCCTATTATCTGACCGGGAGCGAGACAGACCACATCGCCTTTGTTGTAGTCATACTTCGTATTGCCATAGATGATCTCGCAATTCTTCTCATCCTTCAGAAAAATGGCATAGAAGCTCATGGTGTGGCGCATGGGATGCATGGGCTTGCACTGGCTCATGTCGATGACGCTGACCAAAGGATGAAGTGTCTCAACGCCAAGAGCATCGTTAAACTCCTGTATCGTCTCAAAGTTCATGATTGTCTTCTTGTTCTGTTCCATATCTCTGCAAGTTGTTGTCCGATGCAAAGATACAATAATTTTTCCGTATACCTATTCTCTTTTAACTTTTTCCGCGTCTTCCGACTTGACGACATCCTGCTTAGCCGTGTAGACAAAGTGCTGCTCGCGCTCAGCTATCCACCAGCGTCCATCAATCTTCACGTATTTGTCGTAATAGCGGACGGTGTGGAGTGTAACCACATCCTTGCCATTCTCATTGTTGACGAGGGTGGCAAGGGCATAGGCGGTGCCCGTGGCGTGAGTATCGTCCTGGAGATGACATGCTGGCCGTTCTGATGGAAGCTTGCCTTGGCAGCCCCGAAAGCCTTATACTGCTTGATCATGGAGTCGACGTCGTCAGCCTGCATGCCAAGCTCACCGTAGAAATAAACACGTAGCCTGACGTTCTTAACGAACAACTCGCTGTAATAGTCCTGATTGTTCTTATCACTCTCTGTTGCATAGCGCTCTTGAAGGTCGCGGATTGCAAAACTGTCTTCTAATGTTGCCATAATATTGTCTCTGTTCTGAATTATTATCTTTCACTGTCGGCTGTCGGCCCATGTGAAGTTTATATTTTACTTATAATTGTTCTCACCTGTGCATCGGCATGAGCTGCCTCAGCCCCATGAATGCTGACACCGCCAAGCACCGTTGCCGTGGGAGCCTCCCTCTTGATGAAGCGCTCACTGCTGCCCATGCCACTGCCCTCGTTGGTGCAGAAGGGGATGATGGTCTTGCCGCTGAAATCGAAACTCTCAAGGAAGGTATAAACCACCATCGGCATCGTGCCCCACCAGTTAGGGTAGCCGAGAATGATGGTGTCGTACCCGTCGATGCCGTCGAGCTCATTCCTCAGTTCAGGGCGAGCCTGCTCACGGAGCTCCTGCTTAGCCTGGTCTATACATTCGTAGTAGTCCTTAGGATACTCGTAAGTGGTATCGATATGGTAAACATCGGCATCGGGCAGCAAGGCCTTAAGTTTCTCCACGACAACTTCCGTATTTCCCTTGGCAAGGTTACGGATACTTCCGTTCCAATAGTTCTCTCCTCTGCGGGAGTAGTATGCGATTAAAATTTTTCCCATGCCACCTTGTATTTAATGCGTTGCCTTGAGATATTGCAGACTGCCATACCAATAGCTGGCCGTAGTACCGCCGTCGATAAGAATGTCCGTGCCACTGATGAAGCGGCCGCGGCTCGACATAAGAAATTCGGCGAGGTCGCCAACCTCGTCAGGAGTACCGGCGCGATGGGCGGGACTGGCTGCTATCATGTCGAGATAGCCTTTGGCGCGTGGGCCGTGCAGCTCGTCATTGGCCAACGGAGTGATGATGATGCCCGGTGAGATGGAGTTGATAGTGGCGCCACGCTTTGCCCAGCGGTCAGCCTCATAAGCGACGCGGAGGACGTTGCAGCGCTTGGAGTACTGGTAGGCCTTCAGCGTATCGGTGATGGCCTGAACGAAGTCGAGTTTCGTGAGCTCTTCCGGCTTGCTCATTGCCAACGCGTCGTTCTGTTCCTGCGGCAGAGCGGGCAACCGGTGACCGCTCTGTGAAGCGATGACGATGCCGGAGCCGCCTTCAGCCATTACCTTGCCGAACTCCTCCAATAATATTGCTGTGCCGACCATGTCAACACGCAGAATCTCTTCCACCGATGCCTGTGAAGGAGAGACTCCTGCCGCGTTGATGAGGTTCGTAACCTCACCATACTTCTGTGCTTCCTTGACGAGAGTAAGAATATCATCCTTGCTGCCAAGGTCCACCCGGAGGGTCGAGCACTCGAAACCTGCATCCTCCAAAGTCTTTGCAGCCGTCGCTGCGTTCTGCTCACTAAAGTCAGCGAGCACCACATGCTTGCCTGCAGCCACCCTGCGCACAATGGCCTGGCCGATGGAACCGGCACCTATTAATACTGCTACTTGCTTCATAATCTTTGCTGTTGTTAATTTACAACTGCAAAGTTACGGCAAATATCAGCATGGCCTTGTAGATGGAATCCTCATTCAATGACCATTTTTACAGATTCTGTCTTTGAGGAAAGCTAATAATACGCCCCTACTCACAACAAGTGCTTTATGATAGTATCACTCTGGCTGATACACGCAATCAATGCTTGCTATCAGGTCCGTAACCGACTCCGGCAACAGGATGATGAATTCATTCAGATGCTGGTAGATTGGCAGACAGGAAGCAATTCCTTATTCGTTGGCTCTTATTTTCTCAGCCGAATCAGACAGCTCATGATGCTTGTCCATGAGCATATTCTTGCAAAGCGAACAGACTATACAAAGGATTTGCTCATGACGGCCATTCGATTGATGTGCATAGAAATTCTAAACGCCCACGACTGCATTATAGCCAGCCACCGCTATTCAGAACAGCACGAAAGAGTCTTTGCCAACTTCATGCGACTCGTTTCACAACATTTTGTTGCCCATCATGACCTTGCTTTCTATGCCGGACATCTCAATATGACGACAACTTATCTTTCACGTATCGTCAAGAAGATGAGTGGTCATACAGTACAGCATTTTATTTCCCAGGCCTTGGCATCCGAGGCAACCGTCCTGCTGAAGACCACCGACATGAGCGTTACGGAAATCGCCTATCGGCTGCATTTCGCAGACCAGGCTTCTTTTACGAAGTTCTTCGTCCGTATGAAGGGCATGTCTCCACGACTGTATAGAAAATCATGATGACCATTCTACTCCTTTCTATCGGTTCTTTTAATCACTTTTAGCGTACATTTCTAATGCAATGAACAGAATAATTGAAAGTGTACATTGAGGATGAGCGGTACAAGTAAAGTGCTATTTCTGACTGTGATTCCGACAAGACTCGAACTTGCAACCTTCTGCTCCGGAGGCAGACGCTCTATCCATTGAGCTACGGAACCATCAGCAACAGCTACTTCTTTCTTGTTTTCTTGGCCTCATCGAAGTAGCTGTCCATTGGCATGGCTTCTCCGCACGCCATACAAGCGTTGTAGCGGGCACGTGAACGGCGCTCAAAGGCGAACATTTCCTTTGTTCCGGCTTCGTCCTCCTTGAATTCCAGGTGATTGTCGATGGCCATCGCTCCGGCCATGCCCTCCACATCGAGGTTGTCGGTGCCGATGAGCGTGAACGTCCAGTTCTGTTTCTTCAGCTTCTCGATGAGTGTCTTGACCATTTGCAGGTTATACTCCTCCGAGCAATTCTCCTCGCCGTCGGTGATGATGGTGACCAGGACATTGTCGTCGGCCGTGGTCTGCGCGTTGAGCTTGCTGATACCCAGGCCGATGGCATCATAGAGCGGTGTGGCACCTCCGGGGCGGT
>CAJLYG010000193.1 GCA_905210845.1 uncultured Prevotella sp. | reverse complement strand
CTCTGCTTGTAAGGCAGATGCTCTAAACCAGCTGAGCTAAACGCCCAAGGCTTTTTCTTAAAAGCGAGTGCAAAGATAAGGCGTTTTCCGCAAACTGCCAAAGGAACCATATTTTATTTTGCATTTTTTAAGAAAGTGCGTCTACCGGACGGATTCCAGAAGCAAGTGCAAAGTTAGTAGGAAAATCCTAAAACCACTTCATTAGGTGTTAAGAAATCAATTTTTTTCGAGGTCTCGCATTCAGTTTGTCTTGAATTGTTCGTATTTCAGAATGTGTATAGTTATCGAAATTCTCTTTTTTAGGTATGTATTGTCGTATCAAGCCATTTGCGTTTTCTATCGCACCTTTCTCCCAAGAGCTGTATGGATGCGCAAAATAGACATTGCAGCCTAAGCCTTTTGAGATAGCCTCATGCTCGGCAAACTCCGTCCCGTTGTCAGTTGTATAAATAAAGCGCAAGAGACTGGGAAGCAGGAGATAACCTATAGGAAGGCAGGAGGTGGCCCATTGCACACCAGGAGATGACCTATTGGAAGGCAGGAAGTGGCCCATTGCACACCAGGAGATGACCTATTGGAAGGCAGGAGGTGGCCTATTGCACACCGGGTGATGACCTATTGGGAGACAGGTGATAACCTATTCCAAAAGAAAAAGCCCTGCAATCCCGAAGGACTACAGGGCAACACCCCTTGGTGGGCGTTGACGGATTCGAACCGCCGACCCTCTGCTTGTAAGGCAGATGCTCTAAACCAGCTGAGCTAAACGCCCAAGGCTTTTCAAAAGCGATGCAAAGGTACTACATTTTCCTTTTTCTACCAAACTTTTCCTTATCTTTTTTCAATTTAATTGCATTTTACAAGAAAGACGCCTTGCGCCAACGCCTTCATGGCGATGAAAGGCCTGACAGCAAGATGGCATGTGCCAACGACTTCACACTCTAAAAGACCAGGCAGCAAGAAGGCGTCACACGCAACTTCCTACTGCCCGGTCCTGCGCCAAGGACAACGGTTATTCCGTCACCTCCACCGTCACGCGACGATTATAAGACACAGGAGATAAGTCGTTGACACCTCCCTTTGAAACCACCTTGATCTGGTCACGAGAAAGACCGAACCGGACGAGCTGATCGGCAACCGTGTTCGCACGCCCTTCGGCAAGTTTCTTGTTGATCGCCTCGTTGCCTGTTGCATTGTCTGCGTAGCCCGTTACCAAGAGATGGGCATTGTTGTTCTTAGCGTACTCCACCAAGCCCTTGACATCTTCCAGGTCTCTTGGGTCTGCCATTTTCCTATCCTCATTGAGATTAAAGAATACAGACACCGGAGCCGTCACATATTCCTTCACGGTCTTGGAAGCATCCGGGCTCTCCTTCTCGAGAAGCCCTTTCAGTCGCTCATTCTCCGCATTCGCGTCACTCAACTGTGCATTCAGTGCATCGAGCTCAGCCTGTGACATGGCCTTGATGGCATCCACGTCAGGCACCCGGTCCCAAGAGGAGTGCCCGATATTGAAAGTAAGCCCTACCTCTCCATACAAATTGTTGTCATGGGATTTCCAGCCACGGGTCTGATGGATGCCACTCGTCACGCCATCGATGTCCCCTTCGCAGCGGTTCCATCCAACTTCCACGTTCAGGGCGAGCTTCCTGCATAGCCTGAACTCGTTCAACAATCCCACGCTCAACTGCATGGCATACAGGTTATAGGTACAGGTACGCCCAAAGCCAGCGCCGGCAAATGGGATGATACTCCACACCCGGTCGGGGTTATAGCCGCCGATCATATTGCTCAGATTGAACAAAGCCTGCTCATTCAGGATCCAGTATTTATTCCCATTGCCATCGTTGTTCTCGTCCGTTACCGTCTTCCCCCAGATGCCTTGCACCTTCGTGCGCAAGCCCAGACCTGGGGTGAACCACTTTCCGAGGGCGATGGAGATGCCCGGATTCGAGCGGAACTTCTTAAAGGGACTCTTGGAAAAATGCAGGCTTGACTCCTCATTCGAATACCAAGCATTCCAGTCAGCACCTACTTGGAAAAACCAGTTGCTCCAAAAAGAATTCGTGACCACATTGTTCTTCAACGTAGGATCCGGCTCCTGTGCCCATAAGGGCATGGCGGCACAGGCGAGGACTAATGATATCAATACCTTTTTCATAATCATATCTGTTATAATATCCGACAAGACGTGCCTTTCGTGGACAAGGAATGTCCAAGGGAAGACCTTTGCAAAGATAATCATATTTTTCGGATATGGTCACTTTTTTTAAAAAAAGAATCTTTCTTCTTTCCAAAAGTACCAAGTACGATACTTTCCAAGAAATTTCCGATACTACCCCAACAGATGCTCAATCTCCTGTTGGCGGAGGATACAGAGGATATTCTTGCCATCCGGTGTGTAATTGACATTGCTGCAGGCAAAGAGGCTGTTGACCATATTCTCCATCTCTTCATTGTTCAGGACCTGTCCTTGCGGCACTGCCGCGTTCCGGGCGAGGCTCAGGGCCAGCGACTGGTTCATCTCCTCAATGGCATTGCTGCCTTTCTCCATGACGGAAGTGATCATGTCATGCACCAAAGCAACAGTGTTGATGCCTTCCAACCCAGCGGGTATCGCGTTGATGGCATAGCTTCCACTGCCTAAGTCGGTCAGCTCAAATCCCAAGCTGACCAGTTCCGGCAAGACCTTACCTAACAACGTCCTTTCAGAGACATTCAGGGATATCACCTCTGGGAACAGGACTTTCTGGGAAGAGCCTTTCCTGTCCTTCAGTTCTTGCAGGTACTGCTCGTACAAAATACGCACATGGGCACGATGCTGGTCAATGATCATCAATCCCGACTTGACTGCTGTCATGATATACTTGCCCTTGTACTGGTAATGGGCAGGTGACTTCTCTGCGATCATGTCCCGACCGGTAGATGGCATCTCCAGGTCTTCCTGGGGAGCGAAGATCTCCGCCTCGTCCTGATGGGTACCTTTCAGTCCTTCATAGAGTTGCTCCCAAGCGTCGGGCACCTCCTGGCGTTGGTTCAGCTTGCTCTCCTTGAATGGATTGTACTGAGGGTTATAGTTGACCTTTGGCGCTGTTGCGGGATGGACATCAGGATTGAAAACCGGAATATCTGGTTTCCCTTGCACGTCAAAGTCGATGGAAGGCACATCATTGAAGATACCTACCGACTCCTTGACGGCAGCAGAGAGAATCTGCCAGATCGCCTGTTCGTTCTCAAACTTGATCTCCGTTTTCGTGGGATGGATATTGACATCGATGTCCCCAGGAGGCACATCGAAGTAAATGAAATAAGGCACTTGCTCCCCAGCGGGCACCAGACGGTCGAAAGCAGCCATCACCGCCTTGTTGAAATAGGGATGTTTCATGTACCTGCCATTGACAAAGAAATACTGGTGTGCACCTTTTTTCCGTGCCGACTCCGGTTTTCCTACGAACCCGGAGACCTTGCAGACTGTCGTGTCCACCTTCACCGGCAGCAGGTCTTGGTTCAATCGCTTTCCAAACACGTCAATGATCCGTTGCCGCAACCCACTTTCCTTGAGATTGAACATCTCCACGCCATTGCTATGCAGGGTAAAGGAGATGTTGGGATAGACCAGTACGATCCGCTCGAAAGCCGTGATTATATTGTTCAGCTCTGTGGTATTCGATTTCAGAAATTTCCTCCGTGCAGGCACATTGAAGAACAAGTTCTCAATGTTGAAGTTGCTCCCGGCCGGGCAAGAGCAAGGTTCCTGGCTTTGCACCCTTGATCCTGACAACGACAAGCATGTCCCTATATCCGCATTTTCCTGTCGAGTCTTGAGTTCCACCTGTGCCACGGCAGCGATCGAGGCCAAAGCCTCGCCCCGGAAGCCCATGGTACGCAAAGAAAACAGATCATCGGCCGTGCGGATCTTCGACGTGGCATGCCGCTCGAAAGCCAAGCGCGCATCCGTCTCCGACATCCCCTTTCCATCATCGATGACTTGTATGGAAGTGCGACCGGCATCAACGATCAACACATCAATGTGCTGGGCGCCTGCGTCAATGGCGTTTTCCACCAATTCTTTCACGACACTGGCAGGGCGCTGGATCACCTCACCCGCAGCGATCTGGTTGGCGACAGAATCCGGTAACAGTTGTATAATATCACTCATCTTATTTCGCTAAAAAGTACCAAAGGAGAACTAACAACAGAATGATGAACAAACAGGTTCCAAAGCCCGGAAGGAACATCCTGTTCCGCCTCTCCTGATGTTTCCTGACATGTTTTGTCGCGCGATGGAATGTGCCACGCAAATCTTCCGGCTTCACTGCCGAAGGTTCCATGCCTAATTCTTGTTTTGCCTTTTCTTCCATTTTCTTGATTCTTTCTTTTCGCTCATCCACATAGATAAACTGATGATGAAACCCCTTGGGCTTGGGCATGTGATAGAAATTCATCATGAACCTGTTTTGTTTTGTTGAGAAGTGCCGTTCCCCTCAGCCACCTTTCCCGGTGGTGCAGAAGGGGTTTCCTGGGTCGAAACCGGATTGCCGAGATGTTGCAATGGCGCAGAATGCCGCTTGATAATCTTCAGTTGTGAGCCTTCGCCCTTCCCTCTCCAGTTGAACACATCATCTTTGTCAACCGGGCGGATCTTGTCAAACCAAGCGAAGACATCCAATTTCATCTTATTGGGCGGTATTTGGGTCATCGGATAAAGCGTCCCTGTAGCCTTCGGCATCCAAATCCGTTCCAGTTTCCGCTCTGGGGTCATGTACATCTTCATGGTATCCGTCTCGGTATAGTTCAGTCCGATCAAGGAACTGTCCTTGTCATCCACGGGGTAATAGATCGCCCTCACGTTGCCAAAAGCAACGCTCTTTCGGATCTTCCCATCCACGAAATAGGCTTCCATCTCCTTAGAGGACACCTGATTGTAATGTTTCTTATCATCCATCTGCTCGATCGACAAGGCCTGCCCCTTGACATTGGCATACCGAATGGTAGAGTCGTTCATGTAAGCCTTGATGACCTCGCCTAACAATTGGCGCTCTCCCGACCAACAGATGGGATCGTGGTACATGGTCATGCAGGAATCCTTGGAATTGAAAACCAAGGAGTCGCAGACAGCCTGAACGTCCTGCCGGTACACCCTTACCTTCCGGAAGCAATGCACTACACGATAGACAGAATCCGTATTGATATGGTAAGTATAGATCTTCATGGTGTCGGAATGCGCATACAAGGTATCCCGCTGGGAATAATCCTTGGCAAGGGCGCGCTTGGTAGCAAACCCATACCCGGTCTTCTCATTATACAGGAACTCCTCACAGTTCAGCGAGTTCTTCTGTTTTTTATCCACATACACGACATTCCCGTATCCCTTGGCGATTCCCGTTTTATCGTTATAGAACAAGCTATCCCCCGTGATGGTCTTATCCTTGTCCACGACGGTTGAGCGCCCGAAGAGCTGTGCCTTGTCGCTTTGGGTATTGAAATAGCCTTGGCTGGTGTTGATCACCGTCGACTTCGACGTGATCTTGGAAGGTCCCACGATATGTGCCAGTGACTTCCTCGTATCATAGTACAAGGTATCCGTCGTGATCAGCCTGGGCCCATTCCGCATTTTCACATTATAATAGAACACCGCCTCGCGTGTCCCCGTATTGTATTGCCCCCAGTCGGAGACCAGTTTGTCCTTTCCGTCGATCAGCGTTCCGCCCTCTTGGAAATAGGCGAAACTATAGAGTCGGTCGTAGATCAGGCTGTCCGTATACAAGGTCTGCTTGCGATGATGCAGCACCACGTTCTTACTGGCAGTCATCAACTGCTGCTGCCCGTCATAAGCGGCATGGTCGCAGGTCAACGACAAGGTATCCCCTTGCCGGAAGCGGACATGTCCAAAGGCTTTCACCGAATTCGACTGCTGGTAGAAATAGGCACTATCACACCATAGTTGTGCCCCTTGGTGGGAGAAATGAACA
>CAJLYG010000192.1 GCA_905210845.1 uncultured Prevotella sp. | reverse complement strand
TAAATCTATTACTACTAACCTAAACAATCTATTAACCTTTTGACGTTGCAAAGGTACAACGAATTCCCATATCCCGCAAGAGTTCTGCCCTTCTTCTTGCATAATAACAGCATTTTCTTGATCTAAATCAACTATGTGTGCCCGTGCACAGCATGTTGTAAGACATATATATATAAGCTACGCTGCACCTCGGAAATGAAAATAAAACAGGTTTTATTTTGCATTTCTCTCGGTTTGCAGTATCTTTGCACAGAAAAGAAAGAGTGATATGCGGGTACTGATTGTCAATACAAGTGAGAAAACGGGTGGGGCAGCCGTGGCATCCAACCGCTTGATGGAAGCACTGAACAATAACGGCGTGAAGGCGAAGATGCTCGTTGCTGACAAGCAGACCGAGAGCATCACGGTCGTACAACTGCCCCACCCGGCTTTCCACCGGTTCCATTTCCTCTGGGAACGGTGGCGCATCTTCTGGCGCTTGCATTTCAACCGTGAGCATCTCTTTGAGATCGATACGGCCTGCGCGGGCACGGACATCACCTCGTTGCCGGAATACAAGGAGGCGGATGTTATCCATCTGTCGTGGATCAACCAGGGTATGCTCTCGCTCAAGGATATCCGCAGAATCCTCGATGACGGCAAGCCGGTGGTTTGGACTCTGCATGATGCCTGGCCTGTCACGGCCATCTGCCACGTCACGCTCTCATGTCCCCGTTTCACCACTCACTGCCAGCAGTGCCCATTGCTGCCAGGAGGTGGCGGCAAGCACGACCTTTCTTATCGTGTCTGGGAGCGTAAGGCTCGTATCTTGGCCAAGCACTCCATCAAGTTCGTGGCATGTAGCAAGTGGCTTGCTGGTGAGGCGCGCCGGAGTCGTCTGCTCGTGGGGCAGGATATCACTCACATTCCCAATCCTATTGACACGCGCTTCTTCCATCCCGGTGACCGGCGGCAGGCGCGTTTGCAGATGAACCTGCCACTCGACAAGAAGCTCATCCTCTTCGCCTCGCAGCGTGTCACGAATAGGCTCAAGGGCATGGACTATCTCGTCGAGGCTTGCAATAAGCTCGTCTCCGAGCACCCGGAGCTGAAAGAGCAATGGGGCATTGTGGTTATGGGCGGTCATGCCGAGGAGATTGAGGGTCTGTTCCAGTTGCCTGTCTACCCCTTGGGTTATGTGAACAACCCGCGTGCCATCGTCGAGACCTACCAGAGTTGTGACGTATTCGTGTTGCCATCGTTGAGCGAGAACCTCCCGAATACCATCATGGAGGCGATGGCTTGTGGCATCCCTTGCGTCGGTTTCAAGACAGGGGGCATCCCCGAGGAGGTCGACCACCAGGTGAATGGCTACGTAGCAGATTACAAGAATGCCGAGGACTTGGGGAAAGGCATCCATTGGATACTCGAAGAGGCGGATTATCATGCCTTAAGTGACGCGGCACGGCAGAAAGTAGTGGCAAGTTATTCACAACATGCCGTGGCAATGAAGTATATTGATGTTTATAACGAGGCGATGGCCTTCAAAACTTATAAGCTATGATCAAATTCTCTGTGATCACCTGCACATATCAGGCGGAGGCCGTGTGTCAAAGGACGTTTGATAGTGTCTTGGAGCAGACCTACCCCTATGTGGAGCATCTGATCTTGGACGGGGCATCTAAGGATCGGACGGTAGAAATGGCAAAGGCCTATCAAGAGGAGAATGACGAAGACGAGGACGGACACGAAGTCGTGATCATCTCGGAACCCGACCGTGGACTGTATGATGCCATGAACAAGGGCATCCAGAAGGCTACTGGAGATTTCTTGGTGTTCCTGAACGCAGGGGACGTCCTGCCTTCGAAGGATACATTAGAGTCGATCGCCAACAGTGTCGGGGATGGGGAAGACCTCCCTGGTGTCCTCTATGGCGATACGGATATCGTCAATGAAGACGGTCGCTTCCTGCGGCATCGACGGCTTGCCCCTCCTAAGAAACTTACATGGCGTTCGTTTAAGTGGGGAATGTTGGTCTGCCACCAGGCTTTTTATGTGCGCGCCGACCTCGCCCGTCGCAACCTTTATAACTTGAATTACAAATATAGTGCTGATTTCGATTGGTGTATCCGCGTGATGAAGGATGCGGAGCGCTGCCATCTGCCCTTGTGGGACGTGAATGAGGTGGTAGCCAATTATCTGGAGGGGGGGATGTCGATCCAGCATCATCGGGATTCCTTGAAAGAAAGGTTCAGGGTGATGCGCCAGCATTATGGACTTGTCACGACGGTGCTCGTGCATGTATGGTTCATCTTTCGGTCGGTACTGAAAAAATAAATGCTATGAATAAGTTGTTCAGTGTATTTTTGTCTATCTTCCTGTGGTGCACGGTTTGCCCAACTTTTGCAAGCAAGCCCGTTGTCTTCAGAAATCAGTTTCTTTATCAAAAGGCCCCTTTCCCGTCGTGCCATGCCGCCACTATCGTGGAGCTCAAGAACGGTGATCTGTTGGCGGCTTATTTCGGGGGCGCCTATGAAGGGAGCAAGGTTGTTTGCATGTGGCTAAGCAGGAAGAACAAGGGGGAAGAGCGTTGGGAGGCTCCTGTCCAAGTGGCAGATGGCATCCTTTCCGACAGTATCCGGAAGCCCTGTTATAATCCTGTTCTCTATCAGATGCCAAACGGAGAGATCCTCCTGTTCTTCAAGATTGGGTTGTATGTGGCTGATTGGAGTGGATGGATGATCCGTTCCCATGACCAAGGGCGGACATGGAGTGAGAAGGAACCCCTGCCAACAGGGTACCTGGGCCCGATCAAGGACAAGCCCGTCTTGGTGGGACATCGGCTGATCTGTCCGTCGAGCACGGAAGTAGGAGGATGGAAGATCCATTTTGAGATCTATGACCTGAAGAAGAAAACTTGGAAATATGTAGGACCCATTGAGGCAGAAGAGGCGGTTCCCACCGTGGAGATGAAGAAGGAGGACCCTAAGAAGTTGCCCATTGAGTGTATCCAACCTACGATCTTGAAATTGAAAGATGGGCGGTTGCAGGTGCTGTGCCGTACGAAGAACGGCAAGATCGCTACTTCCTACAGTTCTGATCAGGGAGATTCATGGAGCAAGGTGACGCTGATGGACTTGCCCAACAACAATTCCGGTCTGGATGCGGTCACCTTAAAGGACGGTTCCTTTGCGCTCATTTACAATCATGCGACGACAGAACCGGGGAAGGAAATGGGACCCCGTACGCCTTTAAACCTTGCCGTGAGCAAGGATGGCAGCCATTGGACGGACGTCCTGACCTTGGAAAGCAAGCCGGGTGAATATTCCTATCCTTCGATCATCCAAGGAAAGGATGGGCATCTGCATTGCATTTACACTTGGCATAGAACCCATATTAGATATCAGGAAGTGATCTTGAAGTAGTTGAGACCAGATATAAAAAAGCCTCCTTCGGACATTCCCAAGGAGGCTTTTTCGTAAGGTATCATCTTTATGCGTATCTAAGAATACGTCCGGCGCGAACCTTGGCGTTTCTCTTTAGGTGATTCAGCTTGCAAAGAGTTTCGATGCTGACCCCTCTCTTCTCTGCGATAGAGGCAAGCGTTTCTCCGGATTCCACTTTGTGATAGAGCTTTTCAGCTCCGCCCTCAACAGCGTCTTTCTGGGCAACATCCCCTTGTACCTCATCACGAGAGTAACCACCGTTGCCGATCTTTCCCCGAGCTCGTGTTGCCTCTGCCGACTCCCGGTCGATGGTATTGCGGCGGAACATGTAACTGTCGGCGGTGATATCCTGGTCGCGGAAATCGAAGAACAAGGCCGGGTTCAAAGCAACGCCACAAAGGCGAGTCTCAAAATGTAGGTGTGAACCTGTACTCCTACCCGTGTTTCCTCCTAAGCCAATCACTTCGCCAGCGCGAACCTCCTGGTTCTCGGATACCAATTGCTTGGAGAGGTGACCGTAAATGGTCTCAAGTCCATTGGGATGACGGATCACGATGTAGTTGCCATAACCGCCGGCTTCGTATCTGACGATGCGTACTTTCCCGCTCCATGCGGCGCGGATGGTATCGCCAATATAAACTTTGATGTCCAGTCCTTTATGCATACGCCCCCAACGGTATCCAAAATTGGATGTGATCACACGGCTTGGCGTAGGCATAGAGAAATGACGAAGGTTAATGCGGAAAGAATCAGGTAATTCTGTGGCTTTGTGTGCGTATCTGTTGTCCCACTCATCATTATAAAGGGCAGCTGCTGGAGATTGTGCGTTCTCACGGTCAATGATATTTTGCAATGCTAATGTGTCTACGGCTCGCGCCCTTCGGTCTACAGGTGCCTGACGCGCTAAAAGGTCTTGGGCGGCAGCAGGCTGCGACGCGAAGGCGAGGAACGCGAATAGGGCAACTGACTTTATTGTTTTCTTTAAATTCATATCAATATTATTTAGGTCCAAAAACATGAAAGCAGAAATATCATTTCTGCAAAAATGAAGATGATGAACGGTACAAATGATCACCAAATTCTCAAAAGACTGCACAAAGATAACAAAAAAATAGTAAAAATGTTTCTTCGTTAACAGTTTTTATTGGCGTTTTAACACAATTGAAAGCGTTACAAACCCTTTACATTCACTTTAAATAATAGGGATCTGGGAATTGATCTATATCAACTGATAGCAGCCCAGTTGATGTTAGTTTTTCTTAAATCTTTTAACCTATTCCATAAGATCTGGTACTCCGTCTTCGTGCACAAAGGATCGTTGTCAATGATTTTTTGAGCTTCGTCCCGTGCTATTTGCACAATTTGCCCATCCCGTGCGATGTCTGCGATCTTCAGGTCGAAGGCAATGCCGCTCTGTTGTGTCCCTTCCAAATCGCCGGGTCCTCGTAGCTTCAAGTCGGCTTCCGCGATTTGAAACCCATCGTTGGTATCGCACATGATGTCAATTCTTTTACGGGTGTCCTCTGCTAATTTATAATTCGTAACGAGGATGCAGTAGCTTTGGTCGGCGCCTCTGCCTACCCTTCCCCGTAGCTGGTGGAGCTGGGAGAGCCCGAACCGCTGTGCATCGAGGATCACCATCACGGAGGCATTTGGGACGTTCACACCCACTTCTATGACCGTGGTGGCTACTAAGATCTGTGTCTCGCCCTTCACGAACTTCTGCATCTCCTCCTCCTTGTCTTTCGGCTTCATCTTCCCATGTACCTTGCTCAACTTGAATTCTGGGAAGATCTGCTTCAGTGCTTCAAAGCCTTCTTCTAAGTTCTTCAGGTCGCTTTTCTCGCTCTCCTTGATCAAGGGGAAAACGATATATACTTGCCTGCCTTGGTGGATCTGCTGCCGGATGCCTTGGTAGAGACTGGTCATTTGGTTGTCGAACTTGTGCAAGGTCTGGATCGGCTTGCGCCCGGGCGGTAACTCGTCGATGACGCTGACGTCTAAGTCGCCGTAGATGGTCATGGCTAACGTCCGTGGGATGGGTGTGGCAGTCATGACGAGGATGTGAGGAGGATTCTCGCTTTTTGCCCAGAGCTTGGCCCGTTGCTTAACTCCAAAGCGGTGTTGCTCATCGACGACGGCGAGCCCGAGGTGTGCGAATTGCACAGGATCTTCGATAATGGCGTGTGTGCCTACCAGAATTTGCACGCTGCCATCCCTGAGTCCGTCTATGATGTCCTGTCGTTTCTTGCCTTTGACGATGCCGGTGAGCAGCTCCACACGGATGTCCATGCCCTTCAGAAATCCTAAGATCGTTGTCAGGTGCTGTTCTGCCAGAATCTCCGTGTTTTTCCAATGCATTTTGCTCTAAACAGCCTCTTAAGCTTTTAGAATTCGGTTCCAGTTAATTTGGTTGACTACTCCCCGGATTTTTAACTTATAACGACTGTTTTTATATTGCTTTAAGCCACATCTGACACATGTTCGATAATTTCTCACACCACTTGCATTTACTGAAACTAACTGCCATTTTCCCCATTTGTGTCCAATAGGTTTACCCTTCGTTGTTGTTTCTTTTTTACCACAACGTTCACAAGTCTTAATAGTCATCTCTGGAGCTGTACAACTTG
>CAJLYG010000191.1 GCA_905210845.1 uncultured Prevotella sp. | reverse complement strand
TCCGATACCCGTTGGGAATACCGTGGTCCCGATTGCCATGTGCCCATGAGGAGCCTCTTCGGCTAAGAAGAGAGGTATCCCGAGGCGAGTATGCTCCATGACATACTTCTGCAAGGCATTTCCCGCCTCCGCGGCGAGGAAGGGATTCAACCCATTTGCCAACGTCTTCTTCGTCCATGGGTCAGCCCGGTAGGTAGCCCAAAGCATCCCCACGTGGTGTTCTTTTTGCTCTTTGATAAACTGATCAGACACTGTGACCTTCTTTCCTTGGATCACATAATCATCCCATGCTAACGTGCATAGGAGCTGACCGACCTTCTCTTCCAACGTCATCCGTTGCAACAGGTCGGTTACCCGTTGCTCCACGGGAAGCTTAGGATTGCGATAAGGAAGGACTTCCTTCGCCGAAGCGTCCCAGGAGCAACAGCAACATAAAAGTACGATAATTGTTTTAAATAGCTTCATATTTTTTTATTTTACGGCCAGTTTCTCATACCTGACTTGGTGGTCATCATTGATGAACCCCACAGCCTTCAACTGGACATACCTTGCCTGCGTCGGCGTGAAGAACACCTCTTGCAGGATCGGGTTGTTCCGGATGTTTGAGAACTCGCCAGAAGACACCTCCTTGAGATGTCCCAAGTCCTCACCCGCATAAATCTTATAATGGCTGACGATGCCTGTCGATGTCGGCTTGTAATACAAGGAACTTACCATCTGTGGCTTGCCCAAGTCGAGTGTGACAACATCCCCTTCCGATGGGGACACCTTGGTATAGTCAAGTCCTTTGATCTCGGATTCCTTCACCTCGTAACTTTCCTTAGCGTTGGGTGCATAATAAGCGCCAATCTCGCTGATCGTCAGGCAAGCTCTGGAGTCGAGGAAGCGGATGCGGAACTCCTTGCTTTCTATGGTCTTGAACCGCAGGAGACGCTGGTAGCCCACCGTGGTCGTTTCCTCTTTCATCTTTACAGGCAGCCACTGCTGTCCCACCTTGTACTCGACTGTGAATTTCTTCACGCGTTGTCCCAATGGGATATACTCCATGATCTTCATCCTGTTCAACTTAGTAGGCTGCTTGAAACGGATCATGATATCACCGGTGAGCACCTGATCGGCAGTAGCCCAATAGGTATCATAGTTGTCATCGGTGAGAGCCTTAGCTGAGAAAGCCTTCCCACGGGAGCTGCTCACCTTGATGCTTGCTTTCTTCAACAGGTTGTTCGACAACTCTGAAACGATCCTGTTGTGCATCCCAACCAAGTTGATGGAATCCGTCTTGTAGATCAATCCCTCCTTGTCTACGGGCATGTTCAGGATCAGGTTGGCATTGTGTCCCACACTGCGATAATAGAGATCGGTGAGTTGATCCACAGATTTCACCTTGTTATTCTCGCTCTCATGGTAGAACCAACCCGGTCGGATGGACACGTCGCACTCAGCGGGCACCCACTGGTCGCCATCCGCATGGCCAGACTGAAGTTCCCAATGCTTAGGGTATCCAGCATAAACCTCACCCTTTCGCAAGAACGACCAGTTGGTGGCAAAGGCATATCCCTTTTCATTGCCGACCCACCGGCAGCCCGGTCCGCCGTCGGAGAAGATAATGGCATGAGGCTGTAGCTCGTCCAACATCTTATAAGCCCGCGGGAAATCATAATAATTACGGCGGTCGATCGTCCTTTTTTCCTTGGCTCCTCCATACCAGCCGTCGCCTCCATTGGCACCATCGAACCAGATTTCAAAGATATCCCCGTATTTCGTAAGGAGTTCCCTGAGTTGTGCATAGAAATATTCCACATAGAAAGGAGTGCCATAAAAAGCTTGGTGGCGGTCCCAAGGAGACAGATAGACGCCAAACTTCAGTCCATATTTCTTGCAGGCGGCAGAGAGTTCCCCTACGATATCACCTTTCCCATCCTTATAGGGAGTGTTGCGAATGCAGTAGTCGGTATACTGAGTAGGCCACAGGCAGAAGCCATCATGGTGCTTGCAAGTGAGCACGACCCCTTTTAGTCCTGCTTTTTTGAATGTCTGTACCCATTGCTCGACATTTGCCTTCGTGGGGTTGAATGTCTCCAATTTGGAATCACCATATCCCCATTCCCTATCATTGAACGTGTTCAGTCCGAAATGGATGAAGGCATAGGTCTGCATCTTTTGCCATTCCACCTGGTCGGGAGTTGGGATCGGGTAACAAGGTGCAGGTGCCCCCACTTGATGATCAGCGAGGCAACGGGTTGTGGCTGTTGCTAAAATGAGCGTGGAGAGTAATAGTTTTATTTTCATGATAAAGAGTAATAGAATGTGATGAAAAACTAAAAAGAAAGTCCGGGGGCAACCTCCATGGGGTGTCCCCGGACGAAAAGAACAACCGTTAGAGCGGTTTATATTCTACGAAAGCCTCCATTGCCTCATAGCAAGCCAGGCCGAGATCGTCATATAACTTAGCCGTGCCCCGGTTGCGGTCCTCAGCACGCTGCCAGAACAAGCGCTCATCATTGCCCAAGAACGGAGCGCTCTCCATCTGGCTCTGGTGCTTCAGGATCGAGTTACGCTTTGCGCGCAGTTCCTCTGGGCTCATCGGAACGCACATTTCGATATTCTCGATTTCCCATTCAGCCCATGCACCGCGGTACATCCAGATGCGGCAGTCCTTCAGCCATTCAGCACCAGCCTCTTTTTCCAGGTCGATGGCAGCCAAGACAGCATCCGTACACTTACGGTGAGTTCCATGTGGGTCAGCCAAGTCGCCTGCCACATAGATCTGATGAGGCTTCACGGTCTGCATCAGGTGACGGACGATCTCCACGTCCTTCTCTGTCATCGGGAGCTTCTCGATCTTACCACTCTCATAGAACGGCAGGTCAAGGAAGTGAACATGATCCAAAGGAATCTGGTTGTACGTGCAAGCCGTGCGAGCCTCTCCCCTACGGATCAATCCCTTGATGGTCCGGATGTCCAAGGTATCCATGTCGCCTTCCTTCTTGTTGGCGAAGAACTCCTTGATCTCCTTGTATTTCTTCTTGATCACCTCATCCTTGTCGCCCTCGAAGAGCTGGTTGAAGCCATTGATGAAGTGCATGAAGCGCGTTACTTCCTCATCCCCCACGGCGATGTTTCCGGAGGTTTCGTAAGCAAGATGCACCTCATGTCCCTGCTGAACCAACCGACGGATGGTACCGCCCATGGAGATCACATCATCATCAGGATGCGGAGAGAAGACGATCACACGCTTCGGGAACGGTTTCGCACGCTCTGGACGATAGGTATCATCGGCATTAGGCTTACCACCTGGCCATCCTGTGATCGTATGCTGCAGATCATTGAAGATCTTGATATTGGCATTATAGGCTGAGCCATAGAGGGCGAGCAGGTCGCTCAAGCCATTCTCATTGTAATCCTTGTTCGTTAATTTCAAGATCGGCTTATGGGTTAACTGGCACAGCCATACCAATGCGGAGCGTACCAGCTTGTCTGTCCACTTGCAAGAGGTCACCAGCCAAGGATGAACGATACGAGTCAGCTTGCTGGCAGCAGCCAGGTCGATAACCACGTGAGCGTCATTATGAGTCTGGAGGAAGGAAGCCGGGATTGCGTCAGAGCATGTACCCTCAACGGTCTGTTCGATAATATCAGCCTTCTCATCGCCCCAAGCGGTAAGGAAGATCTTACGTGCAGACAAGATGGTGCTTACGCCCATAGTAATGGAACATGGCGGAACAGGCTCACCTGTGCCAAAGCTCATGGTCATTTCCTCGCGGGAAGTAGCGTCGATGAGGATCAGGCGCGACGTGGAGGTAATGCTGGAACCCGGCTCGTTAGTAGCGATATTGCCAATGCGACCGATGCCCAACAACATGACATCAATGCCCCCGAAGGTCTTGATCCGCTGCTCATAGAGACGGCAATACTCCTGTACGGAGTCCTGGCTGATCGTGCCATCCGGTGAGAAAACGTTCTGCGGGTCGATGTCTACATGATCCAAGAAACGTTCTTTCAGTTGGGCGATGCTGCTGTTCTTATTGTCTTTTGTAAGTGGGAAATACTCATAGGCATTGAACACCACCACGTTCTTGAAGCTCAGTTTCTCCTCCTTATACTTCCTGATCAGTTCTTGGAAGACAGGAGTCAGGGAAAGTCCGGTACCCACACCGAGGACACAATACCTGCCCTCTCTCTGTTTGTCCTTGATTTCAGCCTCAATGCTGTTGGCAATACTCTTGGCTCCCTCCTCGATAGAAGCGAAGATATCCGTATTAATCTTCTCGCGGCGAGTCAACTCCGAACGGTCAACAGCTGTCTGAGGACGATAGTACTCGACAGGGACCTTGTTCAAAACGATTTGTGAACTTAAATTCAGTTTCATAGCAAATTATTTATAGATTATCCTTTTCTATATCCTTGAAATACTTATAAGTGCCATGCTTGAGCTCATCGGTAGCAGCCTCGTCACACACGATGATGCCATGGCGATGCGTCTGGAGGGCACTGATGGTCCAAGCCTGCGTGACAGGACCTTCAACAGCAGCCTGCAAAGCGCGAGCCTTATGATGACCGTTGCAGAGGATCATCACCTCCTTGGCAGCCATGACTGTGCCAACGCCCACTGTCAACGCGAGCTTAGGCACCTTGTTCACGTCATTGTCGAAAAAGCGGGAATTAGCTATGATCGTATCCGTGGTCAAGGTCTTGACACGCGTACGTGAGCTCAGGGAAGAGAATGGCTCATTGAAAGCAATATGCCCATCAGGACCGATGCCACCGATAAACAAGTCGATGCCGCCAGCCTGCTCAATCATCTCCTCATAATGGGCGCACTCTGCCTCTAAGTCTTTTGCATTTCCATTCAGGATATGGATATTTTCCTTGGGGCAGTCGATATGGTCAAAAAGGTTCCTTGCCATGAAAGAATGATAGCTTTCCGGGTGGTCAACAGGCAGACCCACATACTCGTCCATGTTGAAGGTAACCACGTTCTTGAAAGAAACCCGTCCTTCATGGTTTGCTTTTACCAGTTCTGCATACATCCCTTCTGGGGAAGAACCCGTAGGCAGACCAAGGACAAAAGGCTTTTCCGGAGTGGGTTGAGCGGCGTTGATGCGCTCTACGACATGATTTGCCGCCCATTTAGACAGTAAATCATAATTCGATTCGATAATTACTCTCATAATTGCTTATTATTATAGATTGATAAATAACGTTCACCAAGCAAATTGTATCTGCTTTTTAAGCGTATGCAAAGGTACTACTTTTTGGCAAACAAAGCAACTAATAGAGAGAGTTTTTTTGGAATTTCACATTAATAAATACTCCCTGCCCCCTTTTATCCCTGCCTTATGGGCACACGGGGGCATAGGAACCGAAGGGGCAGCCGGGGGATAGTTCGTCCCGGAGCCCCTTCGACAAGGCAGAAGGCCATCTGCTATCGTCCCAAGAACAAGGATGCGACCGGCTTCCTCCTACCAGGCATCGCTTGCATGCCGACGCGAGACAGTCTCCTACCGGATGGGAGGTATCATAGACTCTCCCCAAAATCTTTCCGGAACTTGTTCACCAACTCTTCCTGCCAATGTCCGATTTCTTTCAGTCGACCATAGAAGAACCGGAGGACGGGCGGTTCCATCACCCATTCCAGTCCACCGATGAGGTTACGATTATCCCACAGCCATTTCACACGGTCGGCACAATACTTGATTTGGCTGAGCGTGAACACCCTTCTCGGGACCCCTAAGCGGAGCAATTCCAGCTCTGCATACCGCTCGGTGCCATCGGGCTCCCGCTGTTCGGACAAGGTTCCACGCTCCATGCCCCGGATTCCTCCTGCCAAATACATTGCAACGGTCACAGCTGCAGCGGGATATTGGTTATGAGGCATATCCGGGACAAAAGCCTGGGCATTCAGATGAGCACCCAATCCACCGGAAGGAGTGATGACTGGAACCCCATAATCCACTAATTCATTGACCAGATACTCGATGAACTCAGGACCCTGGCTCAGATATCCATGAATTCTTAACAACTCTATGATTTTCTGATACATAATCTCCTCCATATTCGTTTTATGTAT
>CAJLYG010000190.1 GCA_905210845.1 uncultured Prevotella sp. | reverse complement strand
AGAGCACGCCGATGGCAAAGCCGTCCTCGTTGATGCCGTCGAGGATCGCGTAGGGCAAACCCATCAGGAGCGAGAGGTCGGTGGTGCCATCGGTATAGAATCCCTGTCCATAGCCCAAGTTCAGTCCGTCAACCATCGCGATCGATTTCTTCCCGCCTGCAGGAGCCGTGTGGACCAGGATGGCTGCCGTAGGTTTATAGCTCTTGCCGTCGGCTGTGAAATGGCGGTAGTCGTAGTTACGCCCCATGATGAAGTTACCGCTCTGTTGCTCCGGTACGGCAAAGGCACTGCAACCCGTGCCAAACGAGACCTTTGCCTGGCTTGATGGAATGCTGTCAAAGAGCAAGTAAGCAATATACTTAAAGAGCTGATTGGTCTCGGTGTATCCTGCCTTCAGCACAGCGTCTAACTTGTAGTCTGCCGTGTAGTTGACTTCATACAACCGTCCGCTTCCGTCCACGTCTTTCATCGAGCGTAACATCGCCAGTTTGTCCGCGTCTGTGATGTAGGTGGACGGGTTCTGTGTGATGGCAACAGATGGGTCGTTGTCGTTATCACTGCATGAGGCAGTCAAGAGGGCTGTCATCGCGCATACGATAGATAACATCCTCCGAGTCGAAAGCTCATGAGATAATACGTTTATGAGCATTTGTTTCTTGATCATATTTGCTTTTGATATTAGGTGGAACACTTTTTCTGATGACAAAGATAAAGAAAAATTGCTTGCTTTCCCAAACCTTAGGCATTGTGAGATAGCATCTTTTGCGTAAAGAGCAAAAACTTGTGGTTAGAGCAATGGGACAATTTGCTGTTAGAGCAAAAATTGTAGATAGAGCAAATCAGCTGAGCTGTCGGTTTATACTTTTTGATTAGCTTCCTTCCGCCATTTCGACGGAGAGCAGCTTTCTTTCTTCGTGAAGATCTTCGTAAAGTAGCTCAATGAAAGGAAACCGGATGTCTCTGATATGGCAGCCACGGTCAGCTCAGGATGCTCCATCAACTGTCGTTTGGCGAATTCTATCCGAAGTTCAGCAATCCATTCCCGAAACGACACGTGATAGACGACCTTGATATAAGAGGAGAGGTAGGTGCGGTTGGTGCCCAACTCACCGGCCAGTTCCTCTATCGTTAGCGCTGGACGAGTATAACCTTGTTGAGCCATCCATTTATCTAATTGCTCCTTGATCACAGCATGATAGGCAGGGGCTTCTTTCAACGAATCTTCCTGCTCGACACAAGCCTTCGCGGGTTCCATGTCTCCCGGCATCTCCTTCTCCAAGATGCTTTCCACCTGCTCGTAGAAGAGCAGGTAGTTGAGGTAAGCGCAAAAGAGATAGATATAGAATGGAATGCTCGACAGCACCCACAGAAACACCCAACGGTCAGGTAGGAAAGTGAGCAGACCACAACCTACGCCATAGATGACAGCCCACCAGGTGAGGACAGACATCCATTGGATATAGGCTGCGATGTCTTCGGAGTGGGTGTCGTCAATCAGACGCACGGCTAAGCGATAGGTGAGGATGATTCTCCGGGACAGGCAGATGCCATACACGATGAGCCACAGGGCCATAAAGCTGATGGCGAGATGCTGTACACTTCTTGTTGGCAAGTAGAGGAGGATGACAAGCGAGAGCACGATGTAAGCCAACCAACCCGAGAGATGGCATAGGAATCGTTTGCCTGTTAGGTAGCGGCGGTTGAGTAGCACCATAAACGCACAGCAGAAGAGCCAATAAGTTAGGTAATAAGTAGCGAGATTCATCATGATCGCTGCTTCCTGCCACATGAAGCGGGGTGATACGAAAAGATGCAAAGAGTAGTTGACTGACAATGCTAACAGTGCCCCTGCCATGAGATGACGAGAGCGCAGATAGTTGCCAAAGATGCGCTTGTCGGGTGTCTTCGCCGTGAGGAAATAGATGGCGAAGAACAGCATCAGCACCAAGGCGATGCCAAGGGAATATTCGTATAATGTATTGCTCGGAGGAATCATAATCTATCCCTATATCAGTCCTGTCACTTTTATTCTCATCTATTTCTTTTTCCGTCGAAGCGAGATCAGTTGCCCTTGCTTGTCGATGTCCTGGATATGAAGGCTGATCACCGTCGGTTCCATGCTCCAAGACTTGTCGTGACCAACTTGCTGCAAAGATAATGTTTTTATTCCAAATTTCAAATAGAGATATGGAAATTAGTCGAACGGGGTTATGCGTAGATAAGGGAATGACCGCTTACTTTGCAATAGATGATCTCTTGAACGCCGTTAGATGATCTTTTGAACATCGTTAGATAACCTATTGGCGTGCGTTAGATGATCTTTTAGTAGCCGAAAGGTCATCTCTTGGAAAACGCATGGTAAACTATTATAAAATATTGATAATGAGGGTGTTTTCTAAAGGAATGCCTATTAGCCCAAGATATCTCTTGAATAGGCATGAGAAGAATATCTGTAAAAATTACAAATTATATCTTGTAATATTTGCAAATATGGAAAAGTATTGCTATCTTTGCAGCAGAATGAAGAAAAGACTGTCAATCATCATGACCAGCTTGGCTGTCATCTTTACTTTGATGGCAGTGGGAATCCATCATCATCACCATGGTGAGATGATGTGCTTGGCGCAGCAGGAGTCCTGTGAACAGCACGGGACTCACGACAGCCATCATTCTTCAGAGGAGAGTTCCTCCGATCATTCTCAGCATTATCTTGCCTCAAGTATTGTCAAGATTAATGTATCTTGTCATGTCAATGATATCCATCATGGCTTTTCCGCCCTTCCTCTTTTTGTATGTGGAAAGGTAGTGAATTGCCCTCCCTTGTTCGCTTCCTACATCAAGATGCGGCGCCATTTCCAGGATAGGGGCTGTCAGTCTTGGCGGCAAGTATATCGTGGGCTTCGCGCGCCTCCTTGCGCATAGCCTTTCGCCTTTTCTTTCTTCGCTTTCCCACAGCTATGGTCCTAGTGCGCTGATGTGCCCTGGTGTAGTTGCGTAGAAGAGTTATGCCCTTTCGTGGGAAAAACATATCAGAGCTATCACTTATAATTTTCATAAAATATGATTAGAAAAATCATTGACTATTCTATCAGTCATAAGCTGGTGGTATGCCTTCTCGTCATCGTCATTATCGTAGGTGGCGTTTGGGCAATGAAGACCATCAGCGTCGACTCAACCCCTGATATAACCAATAATCAGGTGCAGGTCATCACTGTAGCCCAGAACCTGTCAACGACAGACATCGAACAGTTCATTACCTATCCAGTAGAGATGGCCATGTCGAATCTCCCAGGTGTGGAAGACGTGCGCAGCGTCTCTCGCTTTGGTCTCTCTTTAGTGACCGTCATCTTCAAGGACAATATGGGGACCTATCTTCCCAGGCAACTGGTGCAGGAGAAGTTAAGTGCGGTTCGTGAGGAAATCCCCGAAGGGATGGGAAGTCCGGAGATGGGACCGATCACCACGGGATTGGGAGAGATCTATTTATACAGCCTTGAGGCAGATACCGCCCTCTATACTCCCCAGGAATTGCGCACGCTTCAGGATTGGACGGTACGCCGCCAGTTGTCCATGATCCCGGGTGTGGTGGAGGTAAACTCCATGGGTGGCAGCATCAAGCAATATGAGATTGCTTTCTCTCCCGACCGGCTCAATGCCGCAGGGGTGAGTATCTCCCAGCTCTTTGATGCGCTGAGAAGGAATAATGTCAACACTGGTGGTGCTTATATCGAGAAAGACCATCAGAGTCATTTCATTCGTGGGGAAGGTGTGGTAAAGAGCGTTGACGACATCAGAAAGATTGTTGTCAAGCACTCACCTGGAGGCATGCCGGTGACGGTAGGCGATGTTGCGGATGATGTAAAATACGGTCAGCAGGTGCGTTATGGTGCTTTCACGCAAAATGGACATGAGGCTGTGGGTGGTGCCATCATGATGCTCAAAGGCTCGAATAGCGACAAGGTCATCAATGATGTGAAAAAGCGCGTGGCTGAAGTGCAACGCTCTCTGCCGCCGGGCGTGAGGATACAACCCTTCCTCGACCGGTCTGAGCTCATCCAGCGCACCACATCTACCATCGCGCGCAATTTGATAGAAGGAGCCTTGATCGTGGTTTTCGTACTCGTGTTGCTTTTAGGGAGTATCCGAGGCGGCATCATCACGGCTTCCCTCATCCCCTTGTCGCTGCTCTTCGCCTTCATCTTAATGAGGATTACTGGGGTGTGGGCAAACCTGATGAGCCTTGGAGCCATCGATTTCGGTATCATTGTCGATGGGGCGGTGATCATCGTAGAAGGAACCGTGCACGAATTGGAGCGTTATCTCCGTACGGCAGGAAGTGGGAAGAAGACCATCTCCCAGGTTACCGTCAACCGTCTGACCGGCAAGGCGGCAGGCAGCATGATGCACTCTGCCTTCTTCGGGCAGGTTATCATCCTCTTGGTTTTTACCCCTATCCTTTTCCTGTCCGGTGTCAGTGGCAAGATGTTCCAGCCCATGGCGTACACCTTTGCCTATGCCTTGGCGGGTGCCATCTTGCTTTGCCTGACTTATGTCCCGATGATGACGGCCGTCCTCAATGGTCCTACGGTAAGTGGCTGGAAGTGGTTGCAGGGAGCGGAGAAGTTGACGGTGACCGTGAGTCGTTGGATCATGGAGATCATCTACGTACTGTACCGTCCTGCCTTGCGCTTGTCGCTGAAGCATAAGGCGTCTGTCATCATCATGACGATGGGTGTCTTTGCCGGCACGCTGGTGCTTTTCAGTCGGATGGGTGCAGAGTTCATTCCCAGTCTTGATGAGGGAGACATTGCTTTTCAGCTGTTCTTGCGCCCTGGTAGCTCGCTTTCCGAGACGATCAAGCGGGAGACAGAGGTCGAGCGCGTCTTGCTCAAGGAGTTTCCTGAGGTGAAGACAGTGTGTGGGAGGATTGGAGTATCCGCAGTGCCCAATGATCCTATGGGGATGGATTTCACAGACAGCTTCATCATCCTTGAGAAGGACAAGAGCAAATGGAAAAACGCGAAGGACAAAAAGGAGCTCTTGGCAAAGATTGAGGAGCGCCTGTCTCGGATCCCAGGGATCACCTGCGCGTTCAGCCAGCCTGTGGAATTGCGCACCAATGAGCTTATGACGGGTATCCGTGAGGATGTGGCTGTGAAGGTATATGGCGAGAGCCTCGATTCTCTGAATGCCATTGGGCATCGTTTGGAACATATCATTGCAGAGATACACGGCGCAAAGGATGTAGCGATGGAGCGCACTTCCGGCCTGCCTCAGATCACGGTGAACTATGACCGCGACCAATTAGCTCAGTATGGACTTGATGTCGAGAAGCTCAACCAATACATCAGCACGGCTTTTGCAGGCGGCTATGCCGGTGATGTCTTCGAGGGAGAGAAGCGATTCTCCTTGGTCTTGCGCCTCGATGACCAGAGCAGGCGGAGTATCAACGATATCCGCGAGCTGCTTGTCGACTTGCCCAATGGCAACCAAATACCTATGAGGGAGCTTGCTTCTATCAGCTATCAGCCTGGTCCGATGCAGATCTCACGAGACGGGGCTTCGCGCCGTATCTATGTTGGGCTCAATGCCCGAGGGCGTGACGTCGCCTCGGTCGTGGCAGACATAGACAGAGCCATCCAGGAAAAGTTACAGTTGCCCTCTGGATACCGTATCACCTACGATGGTTCGTTCAAGAACCTGCAGGAGGCAACCTCGCGTATGGCAGTCGTAGTGCCGGTGGCATTGCTCATCATCTTCTTATTGCTCTACTTCGCCCTAAAGTCATTGGTCGAGGCCTTGATGATCTACGTGGCAGTTCCACTCGCCACATTAGGCGGTGTCATCGCCCTGGCCTTAAGAGATATGCCGTTTAGCATCTCGGCAGGAGTGGGCTTTATTGTGCTGAGTGGGGTGGCAGTATTGAATGGACTGGTCCTTATCAATCGGTTCAACTCCCTTCAGGAGGAGGGCGTGGAGAATGTAGCACGCCGCATCTATCGAGGAACCCGTGAGCGTCTACGCCCGATCATGCTCACCGCTGCGGCAGCTATGTTAGGCTTCCTTCCTATGGCTGTGAGCGGATCGGCAGGAGC
>CAJLYG010000189.1 GCA_905210845.1 uncultured Prevotella sp. | reverse complement strand
TTGATGGGGGATGACCTCCGTAGGATTCCTGAGGCGATCACGCTGTCCCGGAAAACCGTGACCATGATCAAGGAAAACCTCTTCTGGGCTTTTATCTATAACTTAGTATGCATTCCTTTGGCAGCGGGTGCCTTGCATGTCTTTGGAATCGACTTCCAGATTACGCCGACCTGGGCAAGTGCACTGATGGCATTTTCCAGCGTAAGTGTCGTCCTGAACAGCCTGAGACTGAAGTTCGTGAAATAGGTCAAACACCTTAAAACATAGGAACTTACGATCATCTGCCATGCTCGACTTTCGCATGGTTTCCTATAGGCCATCTCCCGTCTCTTAAAAGGTTATCTTTCGCGTGCTGAAAGGTTATCTATTGGAAGGCGGGAGGTCATCTTTTGGAATCCTAAGGGTCTCCTCCTGGTGATGAGCTTTGCGATCCCATCTATTTCTTACTCATATTTGGGTACCGGATAGTTGTACTGGTCGAAATAAGGATGGTCCCTGTGGTTCATCCATACCCCTTCCACTGCCACGGAAATGGAAAAATTGGGGTTGAAGTTATACTTTACGGCTGCACCTAAGCGATCAGCCCCGGAAGGACCGTACATCCCATTGTATCCCGGTGCCCATCCCCAAGTCCCGTAACCTAAGGCGTAGGGATAACCTGCATAGTCGGAGTAATTGTTGACCAATGATTTCTGTCCGTAGATATAGGCTTCCCAATGATCGTTGAAGCGATAGCCTAAGATGCCGTAGACGCCACCATCCCGGTAGGAATCTCCACCCCAGTTGGTATTCTGGATATATCCTCCGACTGCTGCATACAACTTTTCCGTGAGAGGGGCAAGATACGTTGCTTCTAAGCGTTCCGTAAATCCGCCTCGATGAGGCACGTGCTTGCCAAAGGTGGCAAAGGCGGAGAGATCGAGACTCACGTTCAGTCCCTTGTGCAATCCCCATCCATAATTATAGTAAGGTGATAAGTATCGATTCTGTATATGGGATGTTTCCCATCTCTGCCCAGGGACAATGGAGTCAGAGGCGAGGGTGTCCTTGGGAGCAACCACTTGCATCTGCTGTCTTTCCTGACCAAAAGAAATGCTTGTCAGGAAGAGGCATAATCCTATGATCATAATCCTTTTCATCGAGTGCAAAGATAAGGATTCAAAGGAAAAAAGCAAAATATTTCAGCCATTTTTAAGATAAATATGTCCTATTTGGCTTTTATTTGTTCACTATTTCTATTGTCTCCTCTCTGTCGGGTATCAACAATTTCTGATCTTGGCAGCGGTGATGGTTTGGGCAAAAATGATAAAAGGGAACCAGCCATCCCGCTGATCCCCTTTCTTATCAAGTCAAATCCGGTTTATCCAAATATGTTCAATTTCCCGATTGTGATGAGTACGGCATAGCCAATAATCAAGCTGAGCAGTCCTACGGTGAGCCCCACCTTTGCCATGTCCTTCTGTTCGATCAAGCCTGTAGAATAGGCAATGGCATTAGGAGGCGTAGAGATAGGCAATGACATCGCGCAGCTGGCTGCGACTGCAATGCCGATCAATACGGTGGAGGTACCGCCGATGATTCCAAGTTTGTCACCCATGCCGGCGCAAACAACCGTCAGGATAGGGATCAGCAATGCAGCAGTGGCTGTGTTCGAAATAAAGTTGCTGAGTATAAAGCATACCAATCCACTGATGATCAGGATAACGATCGGGTTGAAGGTCGCGAATGGAATACTCTTGATGGCATTCTCTGCCAGACCGGTTCCGTTCATGGCCATGCCTAAGGCAAATCCTCCAGCAACCATCCAGATGACCGACCAGTCGAGCTTTTGCAAGTCTTTCGCTGTGATCACGCCCGTCAGGGCAAAGACGCCAATCGGCAGCATGGCTGTGGTATTGGCGTTCACGCCAAGCTTTTTCCCGAAGATCCAGAGGATAATCGTAATGATAAAGGTGATACCGACCACGTAAGTCCTCCAGTTCTTCTTCACTTCACCGTCTATTTTCAGCTCGATGGTCTTTTGGGTGAAGGGGAAGAACTTTAAAATGATTAGCCATGCTAAGATAAGGAGCAAGATTACCATGGGCGCCATGATTGCGACCCATTCACCGAACCCGATGTTCATGTTCAAGCCATTGGGATCAGTCAGCACCTTGAAGGCAAATGCGTTAGGAGGCGTTCCGATCGGTGTTCCCATGCCGCCGAGGTTAGCGCCGATGGGGATGGCCATGGTCAGTGCGATACGACCTTTCCCGTTTGCAGGCAATGCCTTGAAGACCGGGGTCAGGAAGGTGAGCATCATGGCAGCAGTGGCGGTGTTGGAGATGAACATGGAGAAGGCACCCGTGATCAACAGGAAGCCTAACAGCACGTTCTCGCTCTTCTTGCCAAAGGGTTTGATCAATGTGCGAGCCATGAGCACGTCCAATCCGCTCTTCGTAGCGGCAAGTGCCAGGATGAAACCACCTAAAAAGAGGATGATGGTAGGATCGGCAAAACATGCCATGATGCCCACCGAGTCAAGCAATTGTCCGTATTCGCCTTCATTTCCTTGAAAGAACTTGAACGACGAGTTAGACACACAAAAAAGCAGTACAAAGATAATGACGACCGAGGTGGCCCATGCCGGAATGGCCTCAGTAAGCCATAGTAAGACTGCCATCACAAAAATAGCGATTACACGCTGCTGAACAACTGTCAGCCCTTCAATACCGAAACTGTCGGAGGGCAGGTTCCAAATGATTAAGGTAATGATTGCGGTAATCGCAAACAAAATGAACTTCTTCAAGTGAAAAATCCCTGAGAGTCCTTCTTCTCGCTTTTCTTCCATATTATTTTATTTTTGGTTAATAGAAATTCATGGATAACGAGAGGCAAAGTTAGTCATTAATATTGGGAAAAAAGAATGAATGTGGTTTTATTTTTGGGAAAGTTGATGGATCTTACTGAATTTGTAAGGTGGAGATGACAATATGAACATCATCCCTTGCTGATCTTATGTTTTTTAACCTTTTATCAGTTTCAACTTTGTTTTTTAGGAGAATAATTGTACCTTTGCATCGCAATTGGTTCATCAACTGATTAAAAAGGGAATCAGGTGGAAGTCCTGGACAGTCCCGCTGCTGTGAGTCATTCTTATTGACATGGGCATGTGCCACTGATGAGGATCGGGAAGGCGCCCATGGATGGGTGATAAGTCAGAAGACCTGCCATTGTATTTTCGTCTCTTGCTTCCGAGGAGAGGTAGGGAGACAACAACTGCATTCATATGTTCAAGGAAGTCCTTGCCATCATCATTTCCTTTGTGCCACTGTTGTCGGTGGCGCAAAAGGATACGATATCCAATCGGGTTCACTCATTGGAGGGGGTGGACGTGGTGGCATCCCATAGGGATCGCATGGCGCGTAGCACAATGCCCTTGCAAGTGTTAGGCAGAGGGGATATGCTGAAGATGGGAATCACGGATATCGCTGATGCCCTTCATCGATTGCCGGGCATTACCTTAAGGGATTATGGGGGCGCTGGCGGCATGAAAACGGTGGCCGTCAGGGGATTCGGTTCACAACATACTGGGGTGAGTTATGACGGCATCTTGCTCAGTGATGGGCAGAGTGGGGAGATTGATGTCTCACGGTACTCTCTCGACCAGGTATCGTCGCTCTCCTTGGTCATCGGCGACCAGGAAGACCTTTTTATCCCAGCCCGTAATGTGAGCACGGCTGCCGTGCTGTCTATCCAAACCTTGCCGGAGCACTGGGATGACCGGCTGCCCCACCTGACCAGTCAACTGAGGTTCGGTTCCTTCGGCTACGTGAGTCCTTATGTGCGCTATGAACAGCAGGTAACGGGTGCGATAGCCTTGTCTGCTAACGGGGAATACGTCTATGCAGAGAATGACTATCCCTTTACTTTGCGCAATGGCAATCTGTCTCATCGTGAGCATCGTACCAACAGTAGGATGAATAGTGGACATGGGGAGCTGAACTTCCAATGGAAAGGTGCAGGCTATGACAAGGTAACGGGAAAGGTATACTATTATGAGAACAACCGTAGGTTGCCCGGGCAGGTGAGGTATTACACAAGTGACAGCAGGGAACAGCTCCATGACAGGAATTTCTTCACGCAATTGCAGTACGTGACCCTCCACCATGGGGATTTCTCCTTCAAGTGGAATGGAAAATTTAATGGGTCGGCTACCTCTTATAAGAATGGGCTGTATACCGGGGGAGTCATGGACGCAGACTATTGGCAACGGGAATATTACTCTTCCCTGTGTGTGCTCTATGCACCCAATTATAATTGGACAGCCGACTATTCCGTAGATTATGCCTACCATAACCTGAACAGTAGTTTGGAGACTGATGTCCGTCCTTATCGCCACGCGCTGTTGCAGTCGTTATCTGCAAAATACATGCTCCCGCGCCTGATGGTCTTGGCAAGGGTGCTGCATTCCTTCTATATGAATGGTGCCAAGGAGGGGGAGGGCGCAGGGAACATGCAGCGACTGTCTCCGTCCCTATCCTTGTCATACCAACTGTTGAGGCGGCAGAACTTGTTCGTCAGGGCTTCTTATAAGAATATATTCAGAGTCCCGACATTCAATGAGTATTATTTCTTCCATTATGGGAGTACGGACTTGAAACCCGAGGTTACCGATCAGTACAATGTGGGAATGACCTATCGAAAAGACGGTACGAGATTCGGGCTCCTTGCTACACTGGATGGCTACCTGAACCATGTGAGGGACAAGATCGTAGCAGTACCCTATAATATGTTCGTCTGGAAGACAGTCAATGTAGGAAAGGTACGTGTGCTCGGTATGGATGCTACGACGCGTATCTCCTATAGGCTGAATCGTTATCAGTCTCTTCTGCTGACAGGTAATTATAGCTATCAGCGAGCAGCCAACAGGACCTTGGCAACGTCTGCTTTTTTCAATCATCAGATTGCTTATATTCCGCTCCACTCGGGCAGTTTCTCGGTGGGGTATGAGAATCCTTGGGTGAATGTCACCCTTCATGGCGCAGGTATCAGCAAGCGTTGGTCGACCAATGAGCACTATGAGGAAACTGATGTGGCAGGATATATGGATTGGGGCGTGTCTGCCTACCGGCAGTTCCTTTGGGGAAAACATCCCATTACGGTCAGGGGAGATGTCAAGAATCTCTTCAACCAACAGTATTCGATCGTGGCTGGATATCCCATGCCGGGTATCAGCTATCAGATAACAGTCAATTTTAAACTTTAAAAGATAACATCAAATGAAAAAGTATTTATGGAGTTTGGCAGTTCTCTTGATGGGAACCTTCGCCCTTGTTGCTTGCGACGATGATGACAATAACAAGGAAACAACCCATGATTTGCAGACTGACGGAATCTATGTCATTAATTCTGGGAATGTGTCTAATCAGATCAGTGGTAGCATTACCGCGATGACCCCGACCTTTGATGTCACGCAAAAGGCTTTCCTTGCGGTGAATGGTCGTAACTTGGGCATGAATCCTAATGGGGCTACGGTATATGGCGGACGATTGTATGTCGCAGTGACAGGTGAGAATACGATCGAAGTGATGGATAAGCATACTTTGAAGTCAATCCACCAGATCCGTACGACGGAGGTGATCGGGTCGGATAAGGGCAAACAGCCACGCTGCATCGTCGGATATGGCAACTGTATCTATGTGTCTACTTACGATGGGTATGTCGCCGCTATCGATACGGTTTCTTTCTCCTTGAAGAAAGCTTATAAGGTGGGCTCTTATCCCGAGGGCATCGATGTGGATGATCATGGCTTCCTTTATGTGGCTAATTCTGATTATGGAAAGGTGAAAAATGCTTCCATTTCCACGATCAACCTCTCGAATGGAACAGTAGACAGCTTCAAGGATGCCTCTATCCTGAACCCTTATACTGTGAAATGCGATGGGACTTATGGACTCTATGTCCTTGATTATGGACAATATGACAAGAACTGGAACCAGAAGGATGCTGGTGTCAGGCTTCTCCAGAGTGGCAAGGTAAGCTTGCTCGCAGACGCTACGCTCATGGCGGTTGACACCAAACGGGTTCTCTGTCAGTCGCAGTTATTTCTCTTG
>CAJLYG010000188.1 GCA_905210845.1 uncultured Prevotella sp. | reverse complement strand
AATCTTTTTGGTTTCCTCTTCAATTCTCGATTTAAGAGTGAGCGAGAAACTGATGAGGTATGTTTCCTTGATGCTGTCAGGCATGTTCCGCTCAATTCTGGCTTGCGCTTTCTTGCTGAGCTGGTCGTATGCTTTCAGCGTAGGCATCACAATATAGCACCAGATCCCTTTCAGTTCATCCAGGTCGATGACCTTGTCCGCAACCTTCTTGTCCTCTTTGTTCAAGACCACACCGATCCAATCGCCTACCTTGATCGTCCCGAGGACGTGGTGGTTGCGCGTTGCATCAATGCAATCGTATTTCACGGGGTCACTGCCGTCACTGGGCAGCAATACGATGGTGGAGTCGGAACAGCCTTCGCATGCCAGGCCGTACACGGTCTTGTCGCCTTTCAGGCGCAACTCCTCATTGCTCTTTCCTTGCTTGGGGTTGTTCTTCTCCGACGGGTTGCCACACGCGGAGAGCAGGAAAAGGGCAACGACAGCGGGTAAAATGATTCTCCTTTTCATTCTTCTCTCATTTTATGTGCAAAGGTACAGTATCTTGCTTGATCTCCCACCTTTTTTGTGTTAATGTAAGAAAAAACATCAAAAAAAACAGCTTGCTATCAATAGTTTGCGAAAAAATAACTAACTTTGCCGACCGAGATAAATGTATTGTAGAATATAAGGTAAAAAAGATAATGAAAAAGAAAATTCAGTTCAGTCTCGTCTATAGGGACATGTGGCAGTCATCTGGTAAGTTTCAGCCACGCAAAGATCAGTTGGCTCGTATCGCGCCAGTCTTCGTCAAGATGGGTTGCTTTGCCCGTGTCGAGACGAATGGGGGTGGCTTCGAGCAAGTCAATCTTCTTGCTGGAGAGAACCCGAACGATGCTGTCCGTGCCTTTACCAAGCCTTTGAACGAAGCAGGCATCAAGACCCACATGTTGGACCGTGGCTTGAATGCCCTTCGTATGTATCCTGTCCCTGATGATGTGCGGAAGATGATGTACCGGGTCAAGCATGCACAGGGCGTGGATATTACCCGTATCTTCGACGGACTGAATGACATACGCAATATCGCTCCTTCTATCAAGTGGGCAAAGGAAGCTGGAATGACAGCACAGGGTACCTTGTGCATCACCACCTCTCCGGTTCATACGCTCGAATACTACGCCCATCTGGCTGATCAGGAGATCGAGGCAGGGGCAGAGGAGATCTGTCTGAAGGACATGGCGGGTATCGGTCAGCCTGTCTTCTTGGGGCAGTTGACCAAGATGATCAAGGAAAAGCATCCCGACGTTATCATTGAATATCATGGACATTCCGGTCCGGGCTTGTCAATGGCAAGCATCTTGGAAGTGTGCAACAATGGCGCGGATGTCATTGACACAGCCATTGAGCCATTGTCTTGGGGTAAGGTGCACCCGGACGTGATTTCCGTACAGAGCATGTTGAAGCATGCTGGCTTTGATGTCCCGGAGATCAACATGGACGCTTATATGCAGGCACGTGCCTTGACACAGGAGTTTATCGATGACTGGTTGGGCTATTTCATCAATCCTCAGAATAAGTTCATGAGCTCCCTCTTGCTGACCTGCGGTCTTCCAGGGGGAATGATGGGGTCGATGATGGCTGACTTGGGAGGTATCCGGGGAACCATCAATAACCTTCGCAAGAAGAAAGGTGAGCCGGAGTTGTCGACGGATGACTTGCTAATCAAGCTCTTCGCTGAGGTGGCTTACGTGTGGCCACGTGTGGGCTATCCACCATTGGTGACTCCGTTCAGCCAGTATGTGAAGAATATCTCTTTGATGAACCTTCTTTCACTGGAACAGGGGAAAGGACGTTATGTCTACATGGATGATAATATGTGGGGAATGATCCTGGGTAAGTCAGGAAAGGTGCCAGGCGAGATCGCGCCAGAGCTGAAGGAACTGGCTAAGGAGCAAGGTCGTGCGTTCACGGATGTGGATCCCCGTTCCCTGCTGAAGGATTCCTTGGATGATTTCAAGAAGGAGATGGATGAGAATGGCTGGGAGTATGGTCAGGATGATGAGGAGCTTTTCGAGCTTGCCATGCACCCCGAGCAGTATCGTAATTACAAGAGTGGACAGGCCAAGAAGAACTTCTTGGCTGACCTGCAGAAAGCCAAGGATGCCAAGATGGGCACGAAGCTCACGCCAGAGCAGATCTCTGCGTTCAAGCATGCCAAGGCTGACGCTGTCGTCGCTCCCGTCCGCGGTCAGATTTTCTGGGATTTCCAGGGCGATGGAGAGGCTGCTCCTGCCGTAGAACCCTATATCGGGCAAGAATATAAGGAGGGTGACGTGTTCTGTTACATCCAGGCTCCTTGGGGCGAGTTTGTCGCAGTACCCGCGGATTTGGGCGGGAAGCTCGTGGAGATCAGTGCCAAGCAAGGAGGCAAGGTGCAGAAAGGCCAGGTCATTGCTTACATCGAGCGCCCACACACCGAAGCATAATGGATTATCAGAAGATTATTGATAAGTATTATCCAGAGGATAATGCGTTAAAGCATATCCTGATCACGCATAGCCAATCTGTAACGCGAAGAGCGTTACAGATTGTTTCGTCTCATCCCGAGTTAGGCATGGACGCCCAGTTCGTGGAGGAAGCGGCGATGCTTCATGACATCGGCATCGTCTTTTGTGATGCTCCCGGCATCCAGTGCTTTGGGAAAGAGCCCTATATCTGTCATGGACGGTTAGGGGCGGAGATCCTTCGCGCGGAAGGATACCCCAAGCATGCCCGCGTTTGCGAGCGACATACCGGGGCAGGACTGACCAAAGCGGAGATCCTCCAGCAGCACCTGCCTTTGCCTGCCGAGGACTTCTTGCCGGAAACGCTGGAAGAACAGGTCATCTGCTATACTGACAAGTTCTATTCCAAGACCCATTTGGACCGGGAGAAGACCAAGCGGGAGGCAGAAAAGAGCCTGTCTAAGTTTGGAACGGATGGAGTGGAGCGTTTTAGGAAGTGGGAGAAGATGTTTGAATAAAGCATAACGAGATGCGTTAAAAATAGAAAAACCCACTTGGTTTCCTTTTTTTTAAGTAAATTTGCACATCAATGAGAAGAAAATCTTTCATAGTACTCTTTCTGTTTGCCTTCATCTATATGATGGCGAACGTGAGCTTGCCTGTCTTCCAGCGACATAAGAAGGCGAAGGCAAATGAGAAAGATACAACAGCTATGAAGGATACCACGGTGGACAAGGTGGACTTTGGGCTTGCTGCCCCTGATACTACCAAGATGGATTCCATCCAGTTGGCTGTCTATCACCGTAACAAGCTGATCGACGACTCGATCGCATTGGACTCCGCCAACCGCAAGAAGAAAAATGGCATTGATGCCCCGGTCAACTACACCGCTAATGATTCGTTGGTGTATGACGCGCTCTCCAAGACCGCTCATCTCTATGGAAAGTCGAACGTGAAGTATGAGAACATGGACCTGACGAGCGAGAAGATCTACATGAGTCTTGACAGCAGCCTTGTCCACGCCACGGGAAAGCGTGACACCACGGACAAGAAAGGCATCTCCGGGACACCTGTCTTCAAGATGGGACAGGAGGAGTACCAAAGCGACACGATGGCTTTCAACTTCAAGACGAAGAAAGGGCTCATCGATAACGTGTACACACAACAGGAAGATGGATACTTGCGGAGCCAGCTCTCGAAGCGAAATGACAATGGAGATATCTATCTCCAGCATGGTAGGTACACGACTTGCGACAAGGATCATCCTGATTTCTACATCGCCTTGTCCCGCGCGAAGGTGCGGCCGGGCAAGGATGTCGTCTTCGGACCTGCCTATCTCGTGGTTGCCGACGTGCCCTTGCCATTTGCGATCCCGTATGGCTTTTTCCCTTTTACGAAAAGTTATAGCAGCGGCTTCATCATGCCAAGCTACGGCGATGAGAACAGCCGAGGGTTCTACTTGAAAGATGGCGGGTACTATTTCGCCCTGAGTGACAAGATGGACTTGAAACTTTTGGGCGAGATCTATACCAAGGGATCGTGGGGAATCTCGGCAGCCAGCAATTACAAGACGAGATACCGCTATTCCGGGACGTTCTTCTTCAGTTACCAGGATACCAAGACGGGTGACAAGGGCATGCCCGACTATACCTCGCAAGAGAGTTTCAAGGTGCAGTGGAGCCATCGGCAGGATTCCAAGGCCAACCCGTTCAGTTCCCTTTCTGCCAGTGTCAACTTCGCGACCACTGCCTATGAGCGGAACAATCTGAACAGCATGTACAATCCCCAGACCATGACACAGAGCACGCGTACGTCCTCTGTCAGCTATAGTACTACGTTCTCCAGCATCGGGATGTCTCTGAGCTCTACCGCCAACCTGTCGCAGAACATGCGCGACTCGAGCCTTGCCATGACTTTGCCCGACCTGAATATATCTATCAGTCGGTTCTATCCTTTCCGCAGGAAGAATGCCGTGGGGAAGGAAAAATGGTATGAGAAGATCTCCATGAGCTATACAGGACAGTTCTCCAATTCCATTAGCACGAAGGAAAATCAGTTCTTCCATTCCAACCTGATCAAGGATTGGAAGAACGGATTCCAGCATAGCATCCCCATCAATGCCAGCTTTACCTTGTTCGATTATATCAATATTACCCCTCAGTTCAGCTTGACCGACCGTATGTACACGAACAAGGTGACGAGGTCGTGGGATGCTGCCCGACAGGTGGAGGTAGCCGATACGACCTATGGATTCCACAATATCTATAACTGGAACTTGAGCCTGACGGCAAGCACCAAGCTCTATGGTAATTATATTCCGAACCGAAAGATCTTCGGGGACAAGATCGTTGCCATCCGCCACGTGATCACGCCGCAGATCTCTTATAGCTACGCGCCCGACTTCGGGACGGCTCATTATGGATATTGGACAACCTACCAGAAGACGGATGCTGAGGGCAATGTGACCATGGTGGAATATTCCCCTTATTCCGATGGACTGTATGGCGTGCCCGGCAAGGGAAAGACGGGAAGCATCAGTTGGGATATCGCCAATAACTTAGAGATGAAGGTGAAGACCGATAACGACTCCGTCAAGAAGATTAGCCTGATCGATGAGCTGGGATTGGCGATGTCGTACAATACCGCGGCTAAGTCGCATCCCTTGAGTGACTTGACCATGCGCATCCGCTTGAAGTGGTGGAAGAATTACACCTTTAACATGAATGCGGTGTTTGCATCATACGCCTACGAGTTGGATAAGAACGGTACTCCTTACGTCGGTGAGCACACAGAGTGGGGAAAGGGGCGTTTCGGACGTTTCCAGGGCTTCTCGCAGAACTTCTCCTTCACGTTGAACCCCGACCAAATCAAGAAATGGTTCGGAGGAGGCGACCGTGATGACGACAAGGATAAGTCGAAACGCAACCGTCCTGATGACGAAGGCGTAGACACCGACATAGAAAGCAATGTTGATGACAATCTGATTGAAGGCCAGCGCAGTGCCAAGAAATCGGACAGTGGGGGCAAGGCAGCCACGGACGCAGACGGCTACATGAAGTTCTCCATGCCTTGGTCGTTGTCCATCGGCTATGGCATCACGATGCGGGAGAACACCAGTGGGAAGTTCAACACGAAGTCGATGCGCTACCCATATAAGTTCTCGCAGACCTTGAACTTCAGTGGCAATATCCAGATCAGTGACGGATGGAACATCAGTTTCTCGTCGGGCTATGACTTCGACAACCATGCCATGTCCATGACGACGGCCTCCTTGCAGCGCGACCTGCACTGCTTCAACATGAGTTGCCAAGTCGTGCTGGCTCCTTATACAAGTTATAATTTCACGTTCAGGTGCAATGCCAGCACCTTGACCGATGCCTTGAAATATGACAAGCGGAGTGGGGTCAGCAATGCAGTCACCTGGTATTAGAAAGAAGAAGGATATTACGTTATATATGATGAAAAAACAAACACAAGCTATTCATGTTCCTTACAAGCGTCGGGATGCCTACGATGCACTGAGCATGCCTGTCTACCATGCGGTCGCCTACGAATTTGACAATGCGCAGACCATGTCATGCAAGGTAGTGCTTTTAGCCTTTAAGCCACTATTGCA
>CAJLYG010000187.1 GCA_905210845.1 uncultured Prevotella sp. | reverse complement strand
TACTTGTGCGCCAGAATCACGGTTCCACATGGCATGGATATCCCCTGTATAAACAAAGGTGTCGGGTTCACCATCTTCATCCGTGCTGAAATGAACGGTCGTATCCAAGGTATTGGGAAGGCAATTGACGAACATCTCTGCCAATTTCGTATTCTTCAGCAGTTTGACCACACGCCTGATTTCCTTCTCCACGGCATCCGACACAAATAGGCGCTCTGCTGGGGCAGGACGATTGTTTACCTGAATGGCATCAGTAGGATGCTTGAGTTGTTCCATCGCTACCGGACGGGAAGCCTGAACAGGAAAGCAGAACACTGCCATCACGACGGAAAGGGCAAATCCCTTTAACAATTGATGATTCATATCTTCTATAACAGTTTATTGATTCCTTTGTCTGACAAAGATAGCACAAATATTCCAAACCTCAAAAAAGAGACAGGGAAAACTCATTCTCAAGTAGCTAATTCTTTGTTCTCAAGCATGCCTTACCGGCCTTTCTCCCCCAATTAAAGGAGAAAGATGACCTATTGGGCGATTCCTCTCCATGAATCGCGAGAAAGAAGGTTCTTTCTAAAAAATCTAAAATTAGCATGCAGGAAAGGAAATATTTCGTAAATTTGCACTCAGCGCAAAAAAGAATGCAATAAAAGGTAAAACATCATAAAGAGAGAAACGACAAATGAGAAGAAGAGAATACACATGCCCGTCCATCTCACCACTGCAAATAGATAACGCGGAAATCATGGCGGGAGGCAGTAGTCCAGAAAAGAAGGACGAGCAAGGATCTGACCCGCATTTTTCTAAGAGATCCCTTTGGGAACTGGAAGAGAATAAGTTTGACGACGTTGCTCAGGAAGGATAAATCCCGGTTGCATTCAGATTCGCAAAAAAACAGATCAGTCTATACCAAATAATAAAAGAAACATGATGAAAAATATGCTGTTTATATTGGGCTTCCTATTCTTAGGACTACAAGACATGAGTGCTCTTGCCTCATCAAGGAAGGCCGTTGAAGGTGTTATGGAAAGAACCATCGGGCATCTGCCCACAAATGTCAAGTGGAGCATCCATCCGGATCGCGCCCGGGGTACCTATTTCCAATATGAAGCGAAAGGCGGCAAGCTCTTCCTAAAGGCTTCTGATCCCGTAGCCGTCTGCCATGGCTTTTACGACTATATCAAGAAACAGCACTTAGGATTGTATACGTGGAACGACAACAATATCCGCCTGCCAGAGCACCTACCTTCAGTGACGGAGACCGAGACAGTATCTCCTTTCAAGAACCATTATTATTTCAATGTCGTCACCTTCGGCTATAGCATGCCGTATTGGGACTGGAACCGCTGGCAAAAGGAAATCGACTGGATGGCCTTGCATGGCATTAACATGCCCTTGGCTTTGAACGCTTACGAAGCGATCATCGCCAGGGTATGGAAGAAAATGGGACTAACTGACGATGAAATCAATGGATATTTTGTCGGGCCTGCTCACCTTCCTTGGATGAGAATGGGAAATATCAGTGGCATCGACGGTCCACTGAATGCGGATTGGCATGCGTCACAGATCGCCTTGGAACATCGAATATTACAGAGGATGAGATCCTTAGGGATGAAACCAATCTGCCCTGGTTTCGCAGGATTTATCCCGAAGGCTTTCCAAAGGATCTATCCCAACTTGCATATCATAACCACTCATTGGGGAGAGGGGCATTTCAATAATTGGATGATCTCGCCCCAAGAACCGCTGTTCAAGGAAATCGAAAAGGCGTTCATCGAGGAATGGGAAAAGGAATTCGGCCCTAATGAGTATTATCTGGTGGACAGTTTCAATGAGATGGACATCCCTTTCCCCGAGAAAGGCAAGAAAGAACGCTATGAAATGGCTGCCGATTATGGCAAGAAAGTCTATGAGGGTATCCATGCTGCCAACCCAAAGGCGGTATGGGTAATGCAGGGATGGATGTTCGGATACCAACGCAATATCTGGGACCAACCTACCTTGGAGGCTCTGATCTCTGAAGTCCCCAACGACAAGATGCTGCTCCTTGACTTAGCTGCTGACTACAACAAATTCATTTGGAAGACCGACTTCGACTGGGATTTCTACAAGGGCTTCTTCGGGAAGCAATGGGTATATAGCGTTATTCCTAACATGGGAGGAAAGACGGGTATGACGGGAGTCCTTGAATTTTATGCCAACGGTCATTTAAACGCACTCCAATCTGCTCATAAAGGAGAACTTGTCGCCTTCGGGTTTGCCCCAGAAGGGATCGAGAACAATGAGGTGATCTACGAGCTCCTCTCCGATGCGGGATGGAGCAGCCATCACTTGGACCTCCGGCAATGGTTGCGCGACTATTCAATATGCCGATATGGGGCTTATCCTTCATCCTTAGACAGATTTTGGGACGGCATGCTGAAATCTGTATACGGGTCTTTCACGGATCATCCCCGCTTCCGGTGGCAGTTCCGTCCGGGACGTCAACGGAAGGGTTCCTTTATGTTTAACGATGCTTATTTCGAGGGATTAAAGGCATTTGCAGAGGCTGCAGACTCCCTTTCACATAGTCGTTTCTACAGAAATGACCTTGCGGAAATCACTGCACAGTACTTAGGAGGGAAGGCGGAACTGCTTACCTACCAGATCGACAGTGCCTTTGTCCATGGAGATACCCTGCAAGCTGCCCTGTTGGAGAAGCAGTTCGAAACGGCACTCACTGGCATGGATGCCGCACTCAGTCACCACCCTAACCTGCGACTCGATCGCTGGGTCGACTTTGCCGGCAAGGCAGCCAAGACCCCGGCACAACGCAGGCAGTACGAGACGAACGCCCGCAGGCTCGTCACCATCTGGGGACCTCCTGTCGACGACTATTTCGCCCGCATCTGGAACGGACTGGTCGGCAGGTATTACCTCAAACGATGGGAACTGTACTTCAATAGCCGGATAACAGGGAAAGCAGTTGACTGGCAAACATGGGAACGCAATTGGGTGGAAAAGGACAAGGATCCTCACTATGCACCTGCACGAACAGACATCGTTACACTGGCAAGGGAAATGATGAAAACTTATTAAAAACGATATGATCATGGAGAAAAATCACATCTTGATCCTTCTTTTATGTCTGGTGGGAGCACTCGTCTCCTCTCCAGTCCACGCACAGAACCGCTTGAGGCTCATGACCTACAACATCAAGCATGGGGCAGGACTGGACGACTCGATCAATTACACGCGCACGGCAAATGTGTTCATCGCTTACCGACCGGATATCGTCGCCGTACAGGAAGTAGACAGTTGCACAACTCGGTGCCATGGTGCCTATGTGCTCGGGCAACTTTCCAAGCGTACCGGGCTATATGCCACCTTTGCCCCTGCCATCAACTATCAAGGCGGGAAGTATGGCATCGGCATCCTCAGTAAGGAGAAGCCACTGAAAGTAGCAAGATACCCCTTGCCCGGCAGAGAGGAGAAAAGGGTCTTGCTCATCGTCGAACTGAAAGATTTCGTCTTTGCTTGCACGCATTTGTCATTAACGGAAGCCGACCAGATTGCATCCGTGCCATTGATAGAAAAATATTTAATGCCCTATCAGGGAAAAAAGAAGGTATTCCTGGCAGGGGACATGAACGCGGAACCGCAGTCGGAGTTTATCCAGAAGCTCCAGAAACAGTTCCGGATCTTGACGGATGTCAAGGTACCGACCATCCCTGCCAATGCTCCACAAAAGACCATCGACTATATCCTACAACTCAAGGACGACCATTTTGCCACGGAAAAGTTCATCCCAGAGGTAATTCCGGAAAGAATGGCTTCCGACCACCTGCCCGTGATCGTCACTCGCTATTGAGATTCCATGCCGTCCCATGACGAGACAGGGGGCGGCATTCTCACTGGCGCAAGCGCTGCTGGAAGGTGGATCCTTTCTTCAAGTATGCCATCAACAGGACTACGCTGCCAAATGCGACGAATAGGGAAACCAAATAGGAGATGTTCGCGAAGGAATCATAAAGTCCATGAAGGACAGCTGGGATCGATAAGGCAAGCACATACATCGACTTACGATAACGCGGATACAAATTGGCAAAGGCGACAAAATAGCCACAAATGCCACCCCACATGGCATGCAGGAATGGCAACGAGGTCAAACGGGCGATATTCAGCACGAACGCAGATGTGTAATCTGCCTGGATATTCACCTGGGTTTGATATTGCACTCCCTCAAAAACGCCGAAGGCAATGCCACACATCAATCCATAATAAACCACTGTTTGTGGCAACAACGGCTCCTTGGAAGTTCGCTCTAAGTACAAGAGCGGGATCATCTTCACGAACTCCTCTGTCAGTCCCACGCCAAGAATGTATCCTATAATACTAATAGGGAAATGGGCTTGCGTAAAGACATAGAAGAAATTCAGGGAGTTAAGACCAGAGAAGATCAGGAAAACTGCCAACTGCGTGAGGAAGAACACGCTGATCGTCGTCTTGAGGTTCACCTGCCGCGTCTTGAAAAAGTAATAGAAGAAGATCCCCCAGATCGTGGCGAAGTAAAGGGATACCACATAGAAGACCAGATAACCGCCAATCGGCAGAAGCATGATCACGGAGAGGGAGAGACCTACGATGGCCAATACCATCAACCGTTTGTCCTCCAACCAAATGCGATGAGAGAACTCATCTTTCGGGAAGAGGAATTCTTTCCCGATGTTCGACAATTGCTGCGACAAGGTTCCCTTATTCTGAACACGGGGGCGAAGCCCTTTCCGCATCAAGAAAGTCTGGATGATTCCCTCCTCGCCTGTCTCTGCATCCCTTGCCTTGTCATGCATCAGCAGCTTGCCTTCTTCCACATATCTTGCCACGACAGTCTCATCATAAGGACCATAGTCATGGGTATTTCTCGTAACGATGATCATTGCCTTCTTTCTGTTTCTTCACACATTTATTCCGCAAAGATACGGGAAACCAAGGGAAAAACAAAATAAATAGGGAAAATTCTGTGAGTCTATTCTATAATAATGTGTATCTTTGCAACCGTATCAATCATATCTTCAGATGAAAAAAAACTTTAAGACCGCAACCCTTTGCGTGCAGGGCGGTTACAGACCTAAGAACGGTGAGCCTATTGAGGTGCCCATCATCCAAAGCACGACATTCAAGTACGATGATTCCAATGAAATGGCGCAACTCTTCGACCTAAAGAAAGAAGGCTATTTCTATACCAGGCTGCAGAACCCAACGAATGACGCAGTGGCTAAGAAGATAGCTGAGTTGGAGGGTGGCGTCGGCTGCGTGCTGACATCGAGTGGACAAGCTGCCAACTTCTATGCTGTATTCAACATCTGTGAGGCGGGCGACCATATCGTAGCCTCCAACGAAATCTATGGCGGTACGTTCAACCTCTTCGGCGTCACCATGAAGAAACTCGGGATCGACTGTACCTTCGTCAATCCTGATGCAACAGAAGATGAGATCCAAGCTGCGTTCCGACCCAACACCAAAGTGCTGTTCGGGGAAACGATTTCCAATCCTGGCTGCGCGGTACTCGATATCGAGAAATTCGCCCAGATCGCCCATCGCAATGGCGTGCCCTTGATCGTTGACAACACGTTTGCCACTCCCATCAACTGCCGTCCGTTTGATTGGGGCGCTGACATCGTAACCCATTCGACAACGAAATATATGGATGGCACGGCTTCCCAGGTAGGCGGGGCGGTGGTCGACAGCGGCAACTTCGACTGGATGGCAAGCGCTGACAAATACCCAGGACTATGCACGCCCGATGAAAGCTACCACGGACTGACGTACGTGAAGGCTTTTGGCAAGATGGGATATACCACCAAGCTCGTGGCCCAATTGATGCGCGACTTAGGCAGTATCCCTGCCCCCATGAATTCCTTCATCCTCAACTTAGGCCTTCAGACGCTCCATCTGCGTATGGCCCAGCACTGTAAGAACGCACAGGCTGTGGCGGAGTTCTTGCATGATGACCCGCGCGTGGCATGGGTCCACTATCCTGGGTTGAACGACGACAGGTTCCATGAACGTACCCTGAAGTATATGCCTCATGGCAGCTGCGGCGTGATCGCTTTCGGACTGAAGGGC
>CAJLYG010000186.1 GCA_905210845.1 uncultured Prevotella sp. | reverse complement strand
GGCAGGATGCCTCCCTGGTCATCACCGGTTTCTCTCGATGGATCAACTATTACTTAGAGGGATACCGTTGGATGTTAGAGAACTATCACATCGACGGACTGTATATGGATGACGTGGCTTTCGACCGCGACGTGATGAAACGCATGAGGAAGATCATGGAACAATACCGTCCGGGATCCCTGATCGACCTCCATTCCAACACGGGATACTCCGTCGGGCCCATGAACCAGTACACGGGGTTCTTCCCCTATGTCGACCGCCTATGGTTTGGGGAGAGCTTCCAATATGACAAGATGATGCCCGACGAGTGGTTCGTGACCTTCTCTGGCATTCCCTTTGGGGTGATGAGCGAGACGCTCCAAGGTGGAGGCAACAGATGGCTTGGCATGGTCTATGGTGCTGCCAACCGCCATTCCTGGACATCCGTATCCCCTGCTCCCATCTGGAAGGTATGGAAGGACTTCGGCATCATCGACGCAAAGATGATCGGTTATTGGGATGGGCACTGTCCGGTAACTACCGATCAGGAGTTGGTCAAGGCTACTGCTTACGTCAAGCCTGGTCAGGTGTTGGTCTCCATTGGCAATTTTGACACGCAAGACCACGATGTCCAGTTAAACATCAACTGGAAATCCTTAGGCTTCGGCCCTAAGGATGCCGTGATAGAAGCTCCGGAAGTGAAGGACTTCCAAGAGCCAACCACCTGGAAGATCGGGCAAGCCATCCCGGTGAAAGCCAAAAGAGGATGGCTCCTCATCATACGGAAAAAAGGCGTATAAGCCTTCAAATCCACAACGATAGAGACAAACAAAGAAACCCCGGTTGCAAGAATCTGCAATCGGGGTATTTTTATGAGGAAAGAAGATACTTTCTCTTTGGCACAATTTTTGTACCTTTGCAAACAAGAATCATCAAAGGAAAGAAAAGAATGGAAATCATTAAGGACAAATGCTTCGGAGGAGAGCGACCGCTCTTCGGCATTCAGGATACACGACTGGAACGTATCACGATCACAGACGGGGAGTCTGGTATCAAATGCTGCCAGAACTTAGAGGCTGACCACTGTAAGTTTTATGGCAAATACCCATGGTGGCATGTCGATGGGTCCGTCATCACCAACTGCTACTTCGCGCCAGAATCACGCTCCGCAATCTGGTATTCCAATCACATGAAGATGAAAGACTCCGTCATCGACGGTCCTAAGTTCTTCCGGGAAATGAAAGACCTCTACCTCGAAAATGTCAAGATCACGGACGCTGACGAGACCTTCTGGCGGGTCGACGGACTGACCCTGAAGAACGTAGAGCTCCATCAAGGCACCTATCCCTTCATGTTCAGCAAGAATATCTACGTGGATGGGCTGACCAGCGATGCCAAATACGTCTTTCAATACTGCCAGAATGTGGAGGTCCACCATGCCAAGATCACGACGAAAGACTCTTTCTGGGAATGTGACCACGTGACGATCTATGACAGTGAGTTGGATGGAGAGTACTTGGCATGGCACTCCCACGATGTCAGACTCGTTAACTGCCATATCAGTGGGGAGCAACCGCTTTGCTATTCCACGGATCTCGTCTTGGAGAACTGTACCTTCGACAAGGAATGCGACCGTGCTTTCGAGGACAGCACCGTAAAGGCTGACATCAAAGGGAGCATTACGAACATCAAGAACCCGATCTCCGGGCATATCATCGCCGACCAGATCGGGTCCATCACGATCAACGAGTATGTCAAGCAGCCCAATAACTGCGTGATTGAGGAACGCCGTCATACATCAAAAGGAATTGCATAAGATGAGTCAGAAATACGATTTTGATACCCCTATCACGCGAAGGGGCACACATTCCTATAAATGGGACATCACCCCAGAAGACGATGTCCTCCCCTTTTGGGTAGCCGACATGGACTTCCCCACGGCACCCGCGATCATCGAAGCTCTGAAGAAACGGGTAGAGCATGGCGTGTTCGGGTATACCTTAGTCCCGGACAGCTACTATGATGCCATCATCAACTGGTTCAAGAGCCGGCACGGATGGGAGATCCAAAAGGATTGGATACTCTATACCTCAGGTGTCGTCCCCGCTATCTCCTGTGCCCTCAAGGCAATGACCCTGCCCGGAGAGAAAGTCCTGGTACAGACACCTGTCTACAACTGCTTCTTCTCAAGTATTAAGAACAATGGATGCGAGATCATCGAGAATCCTTTGGTAAGGGATGGCAATAGCTATGCCATCGACTTCGATGACTTCGAAAGGAAATGCGAGGACGAAAAGACAACGGTCTTCTTGCTCTGCAATCCCCATAACCCATCGGGAAGGGTGTGGAAAAAGGATGAACTGGAAAGGATGAACGAGATCTGCATGAGGAACGGAGTGAAGGTCATCTCAGATGAAATCCACTGCGAACTGGTTATGCCGGGATATACGTTCGTCCCACTCGCCTCCATCAGCGAGGATTGCAGGAAGAACAGCGTCATCCTGAACTCCCCTACCAAGTCGTTCAACATCGCAGGACTGCAGATAGCCAATGTCATCTGCAGCGACGTGACGCTCAGGCGACGCATCAACCGCGCCATTAACATCAACGAGGTATGCGACGTCAACCCCTTCGGTCCTATCGCCTTGGAGGCTGCTTACAATGATAGCGGGGAATGGTTAGACGCGCTGAAGGAATACCTGTATGAGAATTACAAGACCGTCAAGGCGTTCTTCTTCAAGAATTTGCCGAACATCGAGGTGCTCAGGTTGGAGGGCACGTACTTAGTATGGCTGGACATCTCATCCATCGAACTGACATCCGACGAAGCCACTGAGGAACTGCTAAAGCACGGGAAGGTGCTTCTCAACAGCGGTACCCTATATGGCAAGCATGCCGGACAAGGATACTTGCGCCTCAACATTGCCTGTCCACGGGCAATGTTACAAGAGGGACTGAGAAGGATTGGACGGGTATTGAGCCAATATACAGTTGGCGACCAGGAATTCGGATGCCCTGCCTAAAAACGCGGCATCATCAACCCCGTTGCAAAAGGTGATCTTTCAGCTCGTGAAAGGTCACCTTTTGGCGTCCAACAGGTCATCTCCTAAAGGCTAAAAGGCCATCTCCCGCAAACTCCTTCGCCAACCCCTCTTCCCAGAGCGGTCACGAATGAAGAAATCATCCATTTTATTTTGAAATCCCCAAGGTTTCCCTTATCTTTGCAATGATGAACAGAAAAGACTTTCAATTTGAGATCTGCGCCAATGGCGTAGAGAGTTGTCTCGCTGCCCAAGAGGGTGGCGCAGACCGTGTGGAACTATGTGCAGGGATCCCGGAAGGGGGGACAACGCCTTCATACGGTGAGATCAAGGTGGCAAGACGCGTGCTGACCCACACCCGCCTGCATGTGATCATCCGCCCCCGAGGCGGTGACTTTCTCTATACTTCCTTGGAGATTGAGCGGATGATCGCCGACATTGACATCGCCAAGAGCTTAGGTGCCGACGGCGTTGTCTTCGGATGTCTCAGGAAAGATGGTGGCATCGACCTCGATGCCAACGCACGATTGATGGAACATGCCCAAGGCATGAGCGTCACCTTCCACCGTGCCTTCGACCGCTGCAAGGACCCAGGACAAGCCTTGGAGCAACTGGTCGGGTTAGGGTTCAACCGCATCCTGACATCCGGGCAACAGCCCAACGCCGCGCAAGGCATCCCCTTGCTCAAGCAACTCCATAAGCAAGCACAAGGCAGGATCACGCTCTTGGCAGGATGCGGGGTCAACGAACAGAATATCCGACAGATCTACGAGGCTACGGATATCCACGAATATCATTTCTCGGCACGCCTGCCGGTACACAGTAAGATGGAATACATCAACACGGAAGTGTACATGGGTGCCCAAGACGCAGATGAAGGTACCCTCGACTATACCTCGGCAGAAAGAGTCAAGAACACGATTAACGCCTTGATCTCATGAAACAGATCCTCATTGGACTGCTCTTGTTCGCAGTCGCCTCGCTCCCCGTCGCAGCCCATAGCCAACAAAACGTGACGGTCAGGACATTGCCCAACGGGATGACAGTTTGGCTCAACGAAGACCATAGCATGCCAAAGGTTTACGGTGCCGTTGTCGTCAGGGCTGGTGCCAACGACTGCCCGAACACAGGCATCGCCCATTATTTCGAGCATCTCCTGTTCAAGGGGACACAGAAAATCGGCACGGTGGACTATCAACGGGAAAAGCCATGGTTAGATTCCATTGCCAACCAATACGAGCAATTAGGGAAGACGAAAGACGCGACAGCCAGGCAGAACATCCAAAAGAGGATCAACCAGCTCAGTGTCAAGGCTGGGGAATATGCCATTCCTAACGAATTCCAGAACCTCATCACCACTTATGGAGGGACAGGACTGAATGCGATGACCTCGTTCGATGAGACCATTTTCTATAATTATTTCTCTCCGCAATACATCCGGCAATGGTGCGAGCTCAACAGTGAACGACTGATAGACCCTGTCATCCGGCTTTTCCAAGGAGAATTAGAGACCGTCTATGAGGAGAAGAACATGTATGCCGACCAAATGGGCATGGGTGCTCTGGAAGAAGGGCAACGGCAAATCTTCGCAGGGACGCCTTACCAATATCCGATCATCGGCAGCACGGAGAACCTGAAGAACCCCAGCCAGATCCAGATGAAGGCTTTCTACGACAAATACTACGTGGCTGGGAACATGGGACTGATCCTCTCCGGTGACTTCCAGGCTGACTCGATCATGCCCCTCCTGAGCGAAACTTTCGGGAAAATCAAGAGCGGGCCCGTTCCCACACGACCCATCGTCCATCCACAACCCTTGGATGGGACGAAGGACCTGAAGCTCAAGTTACCCATTCCCATGGTCAAAGCTGCCGGGTACATCTACCGCACGCCTGCCGAAACAAGCCCCGACTATGACGCTTTCCAACTGGCCATGCTCCTGCTTTCCAATGATGACGAGACAGGACTGCTCGACTCCCTCGAAAACGAGAACAAGGTGATGATGGCGAAAGCCCTCACCTATCATTTCAAATACACCGGGCTGGCTGGCTTCGGCTTCATCCCGAACCTCCCCTTCGGGTCGAAGAAGAAGGCGGACCGCTTGTGCAAGGAGCAAATACGGAAGCTACAACAGGGTGCATTCTCCGACTCCACCCTTCAAGCACTGAAAATGGCCCTGGTCAGGAAGGTAGAAAATGGACTAGAGAATATGGAAACGAGGAAGGAACTGCTGACGAGCGCCTTCTCGCATGAGATCCCATGGGAAGACATCCTGGCAAGACCAGAAAGGATCAAGGCTGTGACGAAGGCAGATATCATGCGCGTCGCATCCCGCTATCTCGGACAAAACTACCTGAAAATAGAGAAGAAATTCGGTAAATACCCTAAGGACAAGATCTCCCAACCTGGATATACGCCAGTCAAGCCCAGGAACGCAGGCAAGAAATCAGCCTATGCCTTGCAGTTGGCGAAGATGCCTTTCCAAGAGCAGGAGCCTCGGTTTGTCGACTTCGAGAAAGATGCCAGGTCATTGTCGTTAGGACATGGAACCACGCTGTATACAGTTGGGAACCCCGTCAACGACCTCTTCCGCTTGGATATTATCTACCGCAGGGGGAAATGGCAGGACAATCGCCTCAATGCAGTTGCCGACTATCTGGCATCCATCGGCACGGAAGGACTGTCCAAGACGGCGTTCTACCGCGCCCTCCAAACCTTAGGGGCAACGCTCAACTTCCAGGCTGGGAGCCAGAGCTTCACGATTACCCTCTGCGGGTTTGACAAGAACCTGATGCCATCCCTTGCCCTGCTCCAGCAGATCATGCTCCATCCGAAGGCGAATGAGAAGATGATGAAGGACCTCGTCAAATCGGAAAGGCTCGCTGACAAGACATTCTTCAAGGACAACACAAACATCGCTACTGCCGTCTTGGAAAAGATCCAGTATGGCAGTCAGTCCGATTACTTGAGGAAATTACCCGTAAAAGTCCTCAGAAAGATGAAAGGAAAAGACCTCATCGCCCTCTTCAAAGACATCCAGAGATACCAAGCCGACTTCGTCTACAGTGGGACATGTCCTGAAGCTGACGTGGCAGCCGGCATCCCCCACTCTCTTCC
>CAJLYG010000185.1 GCA_905210845.1 uncultured Prevotella sp. | reverse complement strand
CTAAGGATGGTCCGTCTGCGGGCATCACGATTGCCACCTCTATTGCGTCTGCGCTCACCCAAAGGAAAGTGAGAAAGAACACTGCCATGACCGGAGAGATCACGCTTCGCGGCAAGGTCCTGCCAGTTGGGGGCATCAAGGAGAAGATCTTAGCTGCAAAGCGCGCTGGCATCACGGATATCGTGATGTGTAAGGACAACAAGAAGGACATAGACGACATCCCCGCCATCTACCTGAAGGGGGTCGCTTTCCATTATGTGGAAAACGTACAGGATGTCTGGGATTTCGCCCTGACAGATGAGATCGTTGAGAATCCGGTCAAGATCACAGTAGAAGAAGATCCCCGGAGGGAAGCTAAAGACTAACGCCCATGGGCATTTACAGGATTTATGACATTTGAAATACAACATACCGACGACGCATCCGATGCACGTACAGGTCTGATCACGACCGACCATGGCTGCATCAAGACACCGATCTTCATGCCGGTGGGGACATGCGGGAGCGTAAAGGGAGTGCACTTTCAAGAACTCCGGGAACAGATCAAGGCCCAAATCATCTTAGGCAATACCTATCACCTGTATCTCAGACCGGGACTGGAAGTCCTGCGGGCTGCAGGAGGACTCCACGGGTTCAATGGATGGGAGCGCCCGATCCTCACTGATTCTGGTGGTTTCCAGGTGTTCTCTTTGACGGGGATCAGGAAGCTGAGGGAAGAAGGATGCGAGTTCCGCTCGCATATCGACGGCTCAAAGCATTTCTTCACCCCCGAGAACGTGATGGACACAGAACGCATCATCGGGGCGGACATCATGATGGCTTTCGACGAATGCCCTCCGGGCAAAAGCGACTATGCCTATGCCAAGAAGAGCTTAGGGCTCACCCAACGGTGGCTCGACCGTTGCATCAAGCATTTCAACGAAACGGAACCGCTCTATGGCTATCGCCAAAGCCTCTTCCCCATTGTACAGGGATGCACCTATAAGGACCTCAGACAAGAAGCCGCCAAGTACGTAGCCGACAAGGGTGCAGATGGCAATGCGATCGGAGGACTGGCCGTAGGAGAACCGACGGAAGTAATGTACGAGATGATTGAAGTGGTGAACGAGATCCTGCCTCAAGACAGACCCCGCTACCTCATGGGCGTCGGAACGCCTCAGAACATACTCGAAGCCATCGAGCGGGGTGTTGACATGTTCGACTGTGTCATGCCTACGCGCAACGGGCGCAATGCACAGTTGTTCACGTACGAGGGAACCATGAACATGCGGAATAAGAAATGGGAGATGGACTTTACGCCCATCGACCCAGACGGATGCGAGACCGATCGCGTGTACAGCAAGGCCTACCTGCACCATCTGTTCAAGGCGCAAGAACTCTTGGCCATGCAAATTGCAAGCATCCATAACTTAGCATTCTACTTGCGCTTAATGACGGATGCCAGGCAGCACATCGAACAAGGGGATTTCGTAAAATGGAAGGCCTCCATCATCGATCAGCTAGGCAGGAGAATTTAACCGGATGAGGGGAATGGACACAGATAATTAGAATTTGGAATGGAATACAGTAAGATTAGGAAACATCATAAGCGACTGAAAGTAGCACGGTGGATCAGTCAACATCCTAAGTGGCTACATCGCTTTTTCCATTGGATATACAGGCACACCGCATGGCTGCGACGCTTTTTCCATTGGATTTATCGCCATACGGGTTGGCTGCGGAAAGCCTTGAGATGGTGCGGCCATCAGATGAGATGGATGAAATACCTGAACCCATTCAGATATTTCCATAAACTCGACTGGTATATCATCAAGAAGTTTATCGGGACCTATCTCTTCTCCATCATCCTCATCATGTCCATCTCCATTGTCTTTGACGTCAATGAGAACCTCTCGAAGTTCGCACAATACCATGCGCCACTCAAGGCGATCGTATTCGATTACTACATGAACTTCATCCCTTATCTGGCCAACCTATTCAGCGCGTTGTTCGTTTTCATTGCCGTCATCTTCTTCACGTCAAAGTTGGCAGGCAATTCGGAGATTATTGCCATGCTGTCCTCTGGCGTATCGTTCAAACGGCTCCTACGTCCCTATATGTTTTCTTGCGTGCTTATCGCCTTGCTCTCCTATTACCTAAGTGCCTACGTGATACCACACGGAACGGTCATCCGGCAAAATTTCGAGACGATATATAAGAACAAGAAGAAGAATACGGCAGCCGATAATGTCCAACTACAGGTGGACAAAGGGGTTATCGCCTATATCCAACATTACGACAATAATTCGAAAAGGGGGTATGGCTTCTGCCTCGACAAGTTTCAAAACAAGAAATTGATTGACCACATGACGGCAAATGAGATCCAATACGACACCATTTCCGACTCGAAATATCATTGGAAAGCCCGCAACTGGAAGATCCGGCACTTAGAGGGATTGCGCGAACATATCACCAGTGGCGTGGAAAAAGACACGGTGATACAGATGGAACCTACTGATCTCGTATACTCGAAGGGACAGCAAGAGACCTTTACGAGTCCACAGCTCAAGGACTATATTTCCAAACAGATCAACCGAGGAAGCGGGAATGTCGTGCAATATCAGGTGGAATACCACAAACGCATCGCCTCATCGTTTGCCTCTTTCATCCTGACCATCATCGGAGCCTCCCTATCCTCACGGAAAAGAAAGGGCGGAATGGGACTCTATTTAGGAATTGGACTGGCATTGAGCTTCACCTATATCATGCTCCAGACGATCTCCGCCACCTTCGCCATCAATGCCAGCTTCCCACCCATGTTAGCAGCGTGGATGCCCAACATCCTCTTTGCCATCATCGCCTATTTCTGCTACCGGCAAGCACCCAATTAATCATTATATGTCCCACTGGGACTTCACTAATAAAGGTAAAAGATTGAATGTATTTTGATGAATTAAATTTAAACGATAACGTACTGGACGCGCTTTATGACATGCACTTTGATGAGTGCACGCCCGTCCAGGAGAAATGTATCCCGGAGATACTGAACAGGCGCGATCTTTTGGGTATCGCCCAGACAGGCACGGGAAAGACCGCGGCTTACCTCCTGCCAATCCTGTCTATGCTCGACGACGGAGGGTTCCCCGACGATGCGATCAACTGTATTATCATGTCTCCGACACGGGAACTGGCACAGCAAATTGACCAGGCCATGCAGGGATTCGGGTATTACCTGAACGGAGTAAGTAGCGTGGCAGTGTACGGAGGCAACGACGGAAACCGCTATGACCAAGAGATCAACGCCCTGAAGCTCGGGGCAGACGTGGTCATTGCCACACCGGGCAGGTTTATCTCGCACCTGAGCTTAGGGAATGTAGATATCAGCAAGGTCTCCTTCTTCGTCCTGGACGAAGCCGACCGCATGCTTGACATGGGCTTCTCCGAGGACATCCTCACCATTGCCAAGAAACTACCGGATACATGCCAGACAATTATGTTCTCGGCTACAATGCCCAAGAAGATAGAGGAATTGGCTAAAACACTGCTGAAAGACCCAGTTGAGATCAAGCTTGCCGTCAGCAAACCGGCTGAGCGGATCCAGCAAAGTGCTTATGTCTGCTATGAACCCCAGAAATTAGGGATCATGAAGGACATGTTCAAGAATAACGACTTGCACCGAGTGATCATCTTCTCAGGAAAGAAGCAAAAGGTAAAAGACATCAACCGGGCTCTCGTGCGCATGCACATTAAAAGTGGTGAGATGCACTCCGACCTGACCCAGGCAGAACGAGATGACGTGATGTTCAAGTTTAAGGGTGGGATGTTGGACGTCTTAGTCGCGACCGACATTCTCTCACGAGGCATCGATATTGACGATATTGCCGTTGTCATCAACTACGACGTGCCACACGATGCCGAAGACTATGTCCACAGAATCGGGCGTACCGCAAGGGCTGACAAAGACGGTGTCGCCATCACCTTCGTCAACGAGGAAGACATCTACCGCTTCCAACAGATAGAAAGATTCCTCGATAAGACCATCACGAAGAATCCCTTGCCCCAAGGATTAGGAGAAGGACCGGAATACAAAACCGTCAAGAAGGGCAAGAAAGGTGGCAAAAGGGGCAACAGGCACCAGCATGGGCGCAGTCAGAAAAAAGGCAATAAGCCGACCACTGGTTCGCCTAATAGCAAGAAAGAGGTGAAAGCAAACACGCCTCAAGCACATCAAGACGCACCTGGGAAAAAGACATCCCATAAGCCCCGACGAAGAAAGAATATTCATCAAGAAAAGATGGAGGGACAATAACCTTCATCTTTTTTTGTACGCAATAATCTCGTATATTCTTACATAAAGTTTCTTTTTTCAACTTTTTCATCAAAAAGACTGTCATTTTGTTTTGTATTTAAAAGTATTTCTTTACCTTTGTAACCGCAAACAAGAAATAAGCCAATCAATGATACCCAAGCATGATCTCACCTTTCCGTTGCGACGGGAGGAAAAGGATGGTGGGCATCGACGTAAACAAACAATAAAAGAAAAAAGATTATGAGAGCAAATGAAATTGTAGAGAGACTCCAACAGAAGTTCCCCCACGAGCCGGAATACATCCAGGCTGTGAGTCAGGTCTTAGGAACCATTGAGGAAGAGTACAACAAGCACCCTGAATTTGAAAGGACCAACCTGATCGAGCGCCTTTGTATTCCCGACCGCATCGTCAAATTCCGCGTCAACTGGTTCGATGACAAGGGGAATGTACAGACGAACATGGGGTTTCGTGTTCAGCACAACAACGCGATTGGTCCTTACAAGGGTGGAATCCGTTTCCATGCTTCTGTCAACGAGTCGATCCTGAAATTCCTTGCTTTCGAGCAAACTTTCAAGAATTCACTGACCACATTGCCCATGGGTGGTGCCAAAGGTGGCTCCGACTTTTCTCCACGCGGGAAGAGCAACCAAGAAGTAATGCGCTTCTGCCAGGCCTTCATGCTGGAGCTCTATCGCCACATTGGGCCAGACGAGGATGTACCGGCGGGCGACATCGGCGTAGGTGGGCGTGAAGTCGGATATATGTTCGGCATGTACAAGAAGCTGACCCACCAATTCCAGGGAATCCTGACTGGGAAGGGGCAGGAGTTCGGAGGCTCCCTGATCCGCCCGGAGGCAACAGGCTATGGCAATGTCTATTTCTTGGAGAACATGCTCAAGACCCGCGACATTGACATCAAGGGGAAGACAGTATTGGTGTCCGGTGCTGGAAATGTGGCACAGTACACCATTGAAAAGCTGATTCAATTAGGAGCCAAACCAGTCACCTGCTCTGATTCCGATGGCTATATCTACGACCCAGACGGCATTGACGAGGAGAAACTCGCCTACATCATGGAACTCAAGAACGTAGAGCGTGGACGCATCAAGGAATATGCTGAGAAATACGGAGTGAAGTATGTTGCTGGCGCCAAGCCTTGGTTTGAGAAGGCCGACATCGCCTCTCCGTGTGCGACACAGAACGAGATCGACAGTGAGGCTGCAGCCACACTGGTCAAGAACGGCGTGATCGCGGTGAGCGAGGGCGCTAACATGCCATCAACGCCTGAAGCCGTGCAGATCTTCCAGGAAGCGAAGATCCTGTATTGCCCAGGAAAGGCATCCAATGCCGGGGGCGTTGCCGTATCAGGACTGGAGATGACACAGAACTCTGAACGGCTGAAATGGAGCCGGGAGGAAGTGGATGAGAAACTGCATGCCATCATGAACAACATCCATGACAACTGCGTCAAGTATGGAACGCAGGCAGATGGCTACATCAACTATGTCAAGGGAGCCAACGTAGCAGGTTTCCTGAAAGTGGCGAAAGCCATGATGGCACAGGGCATTGTCTAAGGGACTACATCGTATCATCATAACAAAAATACGCGGAGATAGGTCACTTATAATCAGTGGCTTATCTCCGATTTTTTAATAGGCCATCTGCAAGCCTGCAATAGGTCATCTATTGATTCCTAATAGGTCATCTCCAAGGTCGCAAAAGGTCACCTCACACAACACAAAAAGTCATCTCTTGCAACCGTACTGACGCGAATGCTCCGAATGTAGAAATATTTCAGAAAGGAGAAAATAAAAAAGTCCCTCTTGAAAGAAGGACTCTTGCGGTGCGTACGAGATTCGGACTCGTGACCTCCTGCGTGACAGGCATATATATAG
>CAJLYG010000184.1 GCA_905210845.1 uncultured Prevotella sp. | reverse complement strand
GTTTTGCAGAATAATCCTGTAAAATCCTTGTGATGGGCGGCGGCAGCCTGCGCGTTACATCCAATGATACGATCCGGCAGGAGATGGGCGGGAAGACTTATCTTTTTGTCGTCCATAAGACAGCCCAGGACGGGAAGGAAATCGGTGCAGCCGTGGAGAGCACGACACAAGGTTTCGGAGGCGACCTGAAAGTGTTGGTTGGCTTCGACCCTCAAGGCACGATCTTAGGCTACACCATTCTGTCCTCCTCGGAAACGCCTGGCTTAGGTGCCAAGGCAGGGCAGTGGTTCCAGAAAGATGGGAAAGGCAACATTATCGGAAAAAGTCCGGCAAAGGGCGACCTGGCTGTCAGTAAGGATGGGGGAGACGTCGATGCCATCACGGCTTCCACCATTACCAGCCGTGCTTTCCTGAAAGCAGTCAACCAAGCCTACCATGCGTACATGCGGAAAGCCGTGGACGGACATAGTGGCGCATCCGAACAAGTAAAGAAAGGATAAACTATGAACTATTTGAAAATCATCTATAATGGCATTGTCAAGGAGAACCCTACTTTCGTTCTTCTCCTTGGAATGTGCCCGACGTTGGCTACCACCACGTCTGCCATCAATGGGATGTCAATGGGACTGGCAACCATGTTCGTGCTTATTTGTTCCAATTTCGTCATCTCTTGCATTAAGAACCTGACACCAGATATGGTCCGCATTCCGGTGTTTGTCGTTGTCATAGCTGCCTTTGTCTGCATCCTCCAGATGCTCATTAAGGCGTATGCCCCGTCTATTGACAGCGCATTGGGTATCTATATCCCTTTGATTGTAGTCAACTGTATCATCTTAGGTCGTGCGGAAGCGTTTGCCTGTAAGCACACTCCGTTGGCAAGCTTGTTTGATGGTATCGGCATCGGGCTGGGCTTCACGATAGCCCTGACCCTATTGGGCGCAGTACGGGAGTTGTTGGGTTCAGGGTCTGTTTTTGGACTGCACCTCTTGCCCGAGACGACCAACATCCTTCTCTTTATCCTCCCTCCTGGTGCCTTTATCACCTTAGGATTCCTGATAGCCCTTGTCAATAAGTTTAAGAAAGCATAAGTAATATGGAATATCTTTTGATTTTTATCTCCGCGATATTCGTCAATAACATTGTCTTATCGCAGTTCTTGGGAATTTGCCCGTTCCTGGGCGTGTCAAAGAAAATTGATACCGCCTTGGGCATGGGGGCTGCTGTTGCCTTTGTGCTGACGCTGTCTACCATCGTCACCTATTTGGTACAGGTTTATGTCTTGGACCCTTTCCATCTGCAATATCTCCAGACCTTAGCGTTCATTCTTGTCATTGCGGCCTTGGTGCAGATGGTAGAGATCATCCTTAAGAAAGTGTCTCCTGCGCTGTATCAGGCGTTAGGCATCTTCCTGCCATTGATTACCACCAACTGTTGCGTGTTAGGTGTCGCCATCCTGGTCATCCAGAAAGACTTCAGTTTGTTGCAAAGTGTGGTCTATGCCTTCTCTACGGCCATCGGGTTTGCCCTTGCATTGGTTCTCTTTGCGGGCATCCGTGAACAGCTCTCGTTAGTCAAGATCCCGAAGGGAATGCAAGGCATGGCGATTGTCTTGGTCACGGCCGGGCTCCTTTCCCTTGCCTTCATGGGGTTCTCCGGAGTGGACAATGGCCTGCGATCCCTGTTTGGCCTTCAGTAACACCATCTTGTTGATAGCTATTTAGGGAGACCTCCTGGTCGGCATGCCCATCCCATGTCGTTCAGGAGGTCTTCGCTTGTTTGCGCACCGCGCCCATCAGCCATGCCTTTCCGGTATCTATCGCCAGGAGAAATGCCTTTCAGCCCATGGTTCAGAGGTTTAAAAAAACGCCAATGAACTGCAATTTTTCTTCCAATTGCTTCATTATTCAAAAATAATATGTAAATTTGCAGTATCTAATCATTAATCAACAATTTACCATTATAATGAAACAGACAATCTTAGTAACGGGTGGAACAGGCTTCATTGGATCCCATACAACGGTAGAGCTCATAGAAGCAGGTTACAAAGTAGTGATTATTGACAATCTTTCCAATTCAAAGATTGAAGTATTAGACGGCATTGAGAAGATTACAGGCGTGCGCCCTGCATTTGAGGAAGTAGACCTTCGTGACAAGGCTGCGACGGAAGCCGTCTTTGCAAAGTACCCGGATATAGAAGGCATTATCCATTTTGCGGCAAGCAAGGCCGTAGGTGAGAGCGTGCAGATCCCCCTCGTTTATTATCGCAATAATGTCGTTTCCTTGCTCAATCTTCTTGAGCTGATGCCGAAATACCATGTAAAGGGAATTATATTCTCTTCCAGTTGCACGGTGTATGGACAGCCGAAGCCAGAGAACTTGCCTGTTACGGAGGATGCCCCTCACCAGAAAGCCACCTCTCCTTATGGCAATACCAAGGAGATCAATGAGCAGATTATCTATGATGACATCCATAGCGGTGCTCCGATCAAGAGCATTATCCTGAGATATTTCAATCCTATCGGCGCCCATCCGTCAGCCCTGATCGGTGAGCTTCCTAATGGCGTGCCCGCTAACTTGATTCCTTACGTTACACAGACCGCGATGGGAATCCGCAAGCAGCTTACTATCTTTGGCAATGACTATGATACTCCGGATGGAACCTGTATCCGGGATTACATCTATGTCGTTGACTTGGCAAAGGCCCATGTGGCAGCGATGGCGAGAGTCCTTGACAAGGAAACCGACCCGATTGAATACTTCAACATCGGCACGGGGCATGGGAATTCAACCCTTGAGATCGTCAAAGCCTTTGAGAAAGCCACGGGTGTGAAAGTCAATTGGAAGTTCGGTCCCCGTCGCGAAGGCGATATCGAGAAGATCTGGGGCGACTGCACCAAGGCCAACACCGTATTGGGATGGAAGGCTGACACCCCATTGGAGGACGTGATGCTTTCCGCATGGAATTGGCAAAAGAAACTTCGTGAAGATGGAGTTATGTAACCTGAAAGAGGTTCGCCCATAGAGGCGGACCGTATTTTGTGTTTGTGTTGTTGTTATCCCTCGATGTGAATCGGGGGATAATTTTGCTCCTTACTCGTTAATCTTTCTTAAACGAAAGCAAGAAAGGACACAACTTATAGTGGATAAGCCATTGAAAATATGTACCTTTGCACCCGCTGTCACGAGTTGGCAGCATAAATTCAAACCTAATTAAAGATTAAATTAAAAAATGGCAACAAGAATCAGATTACAGCGCGGCGGTCGCAAAGGCTATGCTTTCTATAGCATTGTAATCGCTGACGTGAGAGCACCACGTGATGGTAGATTTACTGAGAAGATTGGAACGTACAATCCAAACACCAATCCAGCAACTGTAGATTTGAATTTCGATCGTGCACTCTATTGGGTAGAGACAGGCGCACAGCCTACGAACACTGTTCGTAACATCCTGAAGAATGAAGGCGTATACCTGATGAAGCATCTCCGTGGAGGTGTGAAGAAAGGTGCTTTCGACGAAGCTGCTGCACAGAGCAAGTTCGATGCTTGGAAGCAGAACAAGTCTCAGGCAGCTCAAGCTATCAAGGAAGGGGATGCCAAGGCAAAGAAAGAAGCTATCGCTAAGGAGCTTGAGGCTGAAAAGAAGATCAATGAGGCTATTGCTAAGAAGGTAGCTGACAAGAAAGCTGCCGAGGCTGCTGCCAAAGCAGAGGAGGAAGCAAAGAAGGCTGCTGAGGCAGCTGCCGCTCCTGCTGAAGGTGAGGCTGCTCCCGCAGACGCAGCACCAGCTGAGGCTTAACTCTTTTGGTCTTAAAGGCATAAAAGGTGTGATTCCCATGGGAATTGCACCTTTTTTTGATGCACTTAGGAAGGGGTCGGAAGCAGGAGATGACCTTTCGCCTTCTAAAAGATAACCTTTCGCACGCTGATTGATGATCTTTTAGGCTTCATTTGGTGACCTAATGGAAGATAGGAGATGACCTATTGAGAGACAGGTTGTCGTTTCGCAAGATCCCAAAGAAAGAAATTCGCGAAAAAATTTGGCAGTTTAGATGAAATCTCTTATCTTTGCGCTTAAGATTAAATTTTCTTTTGTAATTAGATTTAGATAATGAGTTAGTTATTAAATTAACGAGATTGCCATTGCTCGTGAGGGTCATGGCAATCTTTTTTAAAATATCATTGAAATGCAAGTATCTATAGAATGGATGAAGAAATGGTTCCTTCGGTTTAATGAGGATTATTTCGAAGGACTATTGCCGTTGCCCAGGTTGAGGCTATCTCAATCGCGGACGCGAATAGGGGCTATGTCTTTTAAAAGGAAATACTATTTAGGAAAATATCGTTTTACAGATTGCACGATTCATTTGAGCAATTATTACGATCTCACGGAACGGCAGTTCCAGAATGTCTTGCTGCATGAGATGATTCACTATGTGATTGCCTATATCGGGTTCAAAGATACATCAGCCCATGGCATCATTTTCCGAAGGATAATGGATTACCTGAACCGGGATCAAGGATGGGAGGTCACGGTTACGTGGCATCGCGAGGATCTGTCTTTTGCCCATGGTATTTCGAAGGACAGGACCTATTTGGTGCTTGCCGTGTCTCTGGTGTCTGGGGAGCGGATGTTCTCTGTCGTGAATCCTGAGTATGCACGTCGCCTGAACCGTTTGATACCAACCATCCAAGGGCTTAGGGACTTCGGATGGTATCAGTCGAATGATCCCTATTTCTCCGAATTCCCGAAGGTGCGCAGCCTGCGTGGCCGGAAAGTGAATGATAGGGAATATCAAGAGCGGTTGTCGCAGATGAAGAGAATTAACCTTCAAGAGCAAACTATATGGAAAAAGTAATCTTATTGATGTTTATGCTTGCCGTGTCTGCTTCCATGTGGGCACAGCATACGGCACGAAGTTTTGAATGGAAGAATTCTGCAGATGGGGAGTCTGTCGTCTACGCCTATCTGCCAGCATCCAGTCAGGCTACCGGCAGGGCAGTGGTGGATTGCCCTGGTGGAGGGTACGCTCATCTGGCGCTGCAAAAGGAGGGTACCGACTGGGCGGAGTATTTCAACAAACAGGGGATCGCCTATTTCGTCCTGAAGTATAGGATGCCTCATGGCGACAGGAATATCCCTCTGTCTGATGCTTATCATGCCATGAAAACAGTGCGTGATAGCGCAGCGGTCTGGGGCATTAACCCGGCAGATGTCGGTATCATGGGTTTTTCCGCGGGCGGTCATCTCGCCTCAACAGTGGCGACCCACGCTGATCTTGCCGTGCGTCCTAATTTCACCATACTCTTCTATCCCGTCATTTCCATGAACGAGAAGGTCACTCATAAAGGTTCGGTGAATGGTTTCTTAGGCAGTGGGAAGACGGATCCAGAATTGGTGAGGGCATATTCCAACGACCTGCAGGTGAGCAGTCACGCGACGCCTCCCGCCATCATCCTCCTTGCCAATGACGATCAGGTCGTCTATCCTCCCACGAATGGAGTGGCATATTATACAGCCATGCGTGGCCATGGCAATCAAGCCTCCCTTTATGTCTATCCGGAAGGAGGGCATGGATTTGGCTTCAGCGCGTCATTCCCTTATCATCAACAGATGTTGGGCGACCTGTCTACTTGGTTGGGGAAGTTGTCGGCTCCCAAGAAGGACGCGATCCGGGTGGCATGTATCGGCAATAGCATCACTTTTGGGTCCTGTATCGACATGAAAGATGTGCTTGGTTATCCCGCGCAGTTACAGAAACTATTGGGGAGAGGCTATTCCGTGAAGAACTTTGGCATAGGGGCTTCCTGCATGGCTTCTACCAGTGAGAAACCCTATATGAAGCTTCGGGCATGGAAAGATGCCAAAGACTTCAACCCGAATCTTGTCGTCATCAAATTAGGTACGAACGATTCCAAGCCCCATAACTGGAATCCCGATGACTATAAGAAGACCTACCAGGCTATGATTGATACGTTGAAATCATTGCCCGCGCGCCCTAAGATCTATTTAGCGTACCCGATTAAAGCCTTTAAGGTGCAGTGGGGGATTAATGACTCGACAATTGTCAACGGGGTGATCCCTATTATTCAGAAGTTGGCTAAGAAGAACAAATTGCCTGTTATCGACCTGCATGCTGTCATTACAGATCCCAACCTGGTTGTCGCAGACGGCATCCATCCCAATGCCAAGGGAGCGGC
>CAJLYG010000183.1 GCA_905210845.1 uncultured Prevotella sp. | reverse complement strand
TAAAAATAAACTTTCGTTTCTTTTGTATTTCTCTCGATTTGCAGTATCTTTGCATTCATCATAACAAATAAAACAACGAATATGTCAACACCGCACAATCAAGCCAATCAAGGGGATATCGCCGAGACCGTCATCATGTCTGGCGATCCTTTGCGTGCCAAATTCATGGCAGAGAAATATCTCTCGAATCCACAACAGTTCAACACCCTGAGGAACATGTTCGGCTATACCGGCACCTATCAGGGGAAAAAGGTCAGTGTCATGGGACATGGAATGGGAATGCCATCCATCGGTATTTATAGCTATGAACTGTACCATTTCTATGATGTCAAGCAGATTATCCGCGTAGGTACGGCAGGATGTATCCAGGACAATGTCAAGATTGGGGATGTCATCCTTGCCGAAGGAGCCTGCACGGACTCTAATTACATGAACCAATTTCAGCTGCCCGGCACCTACGCTCCTATAGCCAGCTTCGACCTTTTGCAGAAAGCCGCACTGAAAAGTGAGGAATTAGGGATCCGCTATCACGTAGGTAATGTCCTTTCATCGGATGTGTTTTACGATGAGGCTGAGAATTGGAAGAAATGGAGAAAGATGGGAGTCCTCGCCATTGAGATGGAAAGTGCCGCACTATATGCCAATGCGGTCAGGGCCGGGAAGAAAGCACTCTCACTGCTCACGGTCAGCGACAACATCGTGACAAAAGAAGAGACGAGTGGAGAAGTGAGGCAGACAGCTTTCACGCACATGATGGATGTTGCTTTTAGCTTAATCTAAGCGAATCCACCACAAGCATTGGACGTATGTTCGATGGAGGATAGAGACAAGCAAGATTCTTACACCCATATTCTGAAATACACAGGGATATTTGGTGGCGTACAAGGCATTAATATCTTGGTGGCACTCATTCGTAACAAATTAGTTGCTATGCTGTTGGGTCCCACCGGTATGGGTTTATTGTCTCTATTCAACTCTACCATCCGGTTTATCAGTGATTCCACCAATCTCGGCTTAGGGATGAGTGCGGTGAAAGACATCTCGGAGGCTCACTCCCGTGGCAATGGATATGCCGTGAAGCGGTCGATACGTGTGATTCGACTATGGAGTCTGATCACCGCCGTTGCCGGTATGTTGCTTTGCGCCGTAGCCAGTCCCCTGCTCAGTCGTTACACTTTCGGCTGGGGAAACCATGCCCTCCATTTCCTATTGCTCTCTCCTATCGTGGCGATGGTTGCCATCACGGGTGGAGAGCTCGCGATCTTGAAGGGGACCCAGCATTTATCAGCACTGGCACGGATCTCTGTCTATCATGTCTTTGCCGCATTGGTTCTTTCCATTCCCCTGTTTGTCGTCTGGCGTATCAGTGCCATTGTACCGTCACTTGTCATCGTAGCATTTGCCCAGATGGTGATCACCATTGCCTATTCCTACCATTACTATCCCCTCCAGTTGAAGGTGAACGCGTCTATCTTGAGGAAAGGGACCGGGATGGTACGCCTCGGCGTTGCCTTTCTCTTTGCGGGTCTGTTCGGCAGTGGGGCAGATTTCTTCATCCGGTCATACATCAACCATACCGGATCATCCGATATTCTCGGGCTTTTCAATGCGGGGTATATGATTGTCGTTACCTTTGCGGGGATGGTTTTCTCGGCCATGGAGACCGACTATTTCCCCCGTCTGTCTGCCATAGGGCAGGTTGGCTCCCCACTTAACGAGATCGTAAACAGACAGATTGAGGTCTCATTGTTGATCGTATCCCCGTTAACCGCCATCCTCATCATCAGTTTGCCTGTGATCATACCCCTGCTCTACTCTTCCGCATTCACACCTGTAGTGGCAATGACACAGGTCGCAGCACTTGCCCTTTACTTACGTTCCGTAAAACTACCTATCGCCTATTTGCCCTTATCCCGTGGCGACTCCGCCATCTACCTGCTCATGGAATCCATCTATTCCATCGTTTTCGTGGCACTGTCCATCTGCTGCTACCAAAGGACAGGTCTCCTCGGCATGGGCATCGCTATCCTCGCAACAGCTCTTTTCGATTTTATCATGCTCGTCCTTTTCATGGGTTATCGTTATGGTTACCACATGTCACACGGTGTCGTCTGCATTTTCCTGCAGCAAATTCCCATCGGAATCACTGCCTATGCCCTGACCTGGGCAGGGCACGGAGCCTTATACTGGATTGGCGGTATCATGTTAACCATGCTCAGTTGCGCGCTCTCCATCCGGGAATTGCACCAACGTACGCACCTATGGCAGGCATTGCTTCACAAATTCAAGAAAGAATCCCATGATCCATCATCATGAAAAGCCTTCTATCCAACACTGTATTTAAGGCATCAGATTCATTAGTTGCCTAAAAAAGCGATCCTAAGATTTACTTTTGCCCTATCCTTGCGTCATCATATTGTAACGACATCATCTGTGGAAGAAAAAGAGTTTGAACATATCGTCAATAGGATGCGTCCTCTGATCACAACCCTTGTGACACGATTCTGCAATGCAACCTCAATGGAAGAGGACGTGGAGGATCTGACACAAGACGTGCTGGTACAGTTATGGAACCAACGTCACAAGCTCGAAGAAGTCAAGAATCTCGAAGCATGGACGACAACGCTCACCAAGAACCTCTGCGTATCAAGATATAGGAAACGCCAGCAAGTTCATTTTCTTCCCATCACGGATTATGAGTTCGTTGGCAATCACTCCGCTGCTTATGGCATTGAGGAAAAAGAAAATGCCCAACTCATGCGGGAATTGCTTAATTCTCTTCCCAGGAATACTCGGAAGATACTCTATCTAAGGAATATCAAAGGCATGAGCCTTGACGAGATCGCTACGGTGACAGGACGTCCCAAGACCAGCATCAAGTCATCTCTCACCACAGCCAAACATCAGATATTAACACTCCTCAAGCAAAAAAAATGAAGAATCCAGAGAACATAAACCGCCCTCTTATACGGCGACAGCTTATCGATCGTTATTTGAACTCGGAGACCACTCCTGAGGAAGAGCGGTTGCTCGCCGATTATTTCCTGCACCATACGCCAGAAAAGGGAGAAGAGGATATCGCCCTCATGCTCATGGCGATGCAAGAAATGACATCTCCAGACCCAACGATATTATCTGACGCAGAACAGGTATTCGATGCGATCATCCGTGGGGCTCATCCCATTCAGAATGGGGAGAGTCTTCCTTTACCTAAGGACGCTTCCCCATGGAAGGTACGTCTCTTTGCCATCTCTGGCATCGCCGCCACGATCTTAGTCATGCTTGTCATGGCTTGGGGATATCACGCACGCCAAGGCGAAGGGGCATCTATGAGACAAGAAACGGTCGCTATGACCCAGGAAACAGTCTCCCTGCCACGGCATCACTCTCCGACGGGAGATCGCGTGCTCCCCTCTGTAGCGACCAGCCAAGAATTAAGCAGCGCACAGGTCCTCCATCGGGGATCGTCCCACCAGGCATCCCCCACCTTTGCCAAGAAAAAATTAGCATCTACTGGATCCCATCAGCATGAAGATTCCATGACCGTCATGGACCTTGTTGCCAAGCTACAGAACTTCCAGGCATTGGCATCCGCCAACGATGAGCAGATAGAACTGCGCCCGGTAGGAGATGCCGCGATCATTACCACCTCTGATTCTTCCGGCACCCGACGGAGTTATCTATCCGTAGGGCTCGCGGAAGACCATACCCTTAGTTTCTTAGTGCTCGACAATTAACGTTGAGACATATACTCATCTAATTTCTTATAACAATGAAAAGACTGATTATTGTTTTCTTTGCGACATGGATCTGCTGCGGACTCTTCGCGCAGGCCACGGATACGACTGCCGAGAAGCATCGTACCCAGATCATTATCCTCACCGCTGACAGTATCGATAAGGATATCTACTGCATCAACGGAAAGCAGGTATACCACTTCGATGGTTCTCAATTGACGGGACAGACCATTAAAAAGTATAAGGTCATCTCGATGAAATCAAGATATGGTACCAAACGTTTGCACGTGATTACGACCCAGGAAGGAAATGCCCCAGCCATCGACTCCCCAGATGCGGTCGTGTTCAAGGTACAAGATGACCCGGCATCTAACCAGCCCTCTTCCACAGAACTCTCAAATACGATCTGGATCATCGATGGCAAGCCGTCTGACGCAACAGCCGTGAAACAGCTCTCCCCGTCTAAGATCAAGAGTATCTCGGTCTACAAGCGTGGCTCGGAACGCCTTCGCCAGCGGTTCGGGGACAGATCAGGGAAAAACGATTATATAGAAATTGAGCTTAAAAAATAAAACACAATCATGATGAAAAGATTATTGTTGATTCCTTTCCTGCTCATACTGTCCTTTACACTCTGTAAAGCACAAGTAATCGTTGATGGATCTCCGACAAGCCAAAAGTCCCCAAATGCCCTTGACAGCATTGTCTATCGCATTACCTATAAATCCCTTTCGGTGGAAGATACCACGAAAAAGGACAAGAAATGCAAGTATCAGTACAAAGAGGACCTGATGCGATTGGATATCGGGCATCACCTGAACCGCTTCTATAGCTATACCCGAGAGCAATACGACTCCCTCTTGAGAGCGGGCGTATCTGCCGGCGGAGTCCTTTCTGCACCCAAGGTCCCAAGTGGGGGGATCACCTGGATCCTTTATCAAAACTACCCTGAAGGGAAGACTACCTTCGTTCACCGCTGGAACTCGATGAGGTTAAAGGTCACAGAAGATATCGAGCAACCTGCCTGGACGATCGTTAGTGACAGTACTGCCACCATCCTGGGCTATCATTGCACGATGGCTACGGCTACTTTCAAAGGGCGCAAATGGACGGTATGGTACACTGAAGACATCCCCATGAACGTGGGACCTTGGAAGCTCAACGGACTTCCGGGACTGGTCCTGAAAGCGGAGGACAGTGAAAGACAATATCTATTCTCTGCGGTTGTACTGCAACAGATCCATGACATACAACCCATTCCTGCCATCAAGAGTGAAGGGAAATACCGGTCGATAGACATGAAGACTTATCGGAAGATCATCCGGGAGACCAGCATCGGAGAAGCCTTGGCTGCCTCTGGGATCAGGATAGGGGTCGGAACCGACCCGGAATGGAACAAGCAATTTAAGTCATATATCAGCAAGACCCAACCTTCCAATCCCATAGAGAAAGAATAGAGGATCCCACCATAGACAGAAACATTGAAAGTAACATGCTGAAGAATCTGGCTTTCCTTATGTTAGGACTCATCATGTCCGGTCACTGCCATGCCCAGGAGACAGTCAATGGACAAGTTGTCGACTCCCTCACCGGGAAGGGGCTCTATAATGCCAGCGTCATGCTGCGCAGGAATGGCAAGACACTGATGTATACCAAGACTGACAAAAATGGTCATTTCTCTCTCCGCATGCAAGCAAATGAGAAAGACAGTCTGCAAACGGTGATGATGGGATATGCCAAACGCAGGATTGCCGTGAGAGGTTCCTCCCCACTTCTCATCCGCCTTTCCCAACAGGCCTTCACGCTTCGAGAAGTAAAAGTAGAAGGGAATGTCATCGGGCAAAGGAAGGATACCATCAGCTACGACCTGACTCAATACGCAGGTGCACGGGACAACACCTTGAAAGATGTCCTGAAGAAGCTACCCGGCGTGGAGGTTGCAGAGAGCGGGGAGATCAGTGTGAACGGGAAAAAGCTGAGCCGGTTTACGGTGGAAGGGCTTGACCTGAGCAAAGGGAAATACAATAAGCTCACGGATAATATCCGAGCCAAGGACGTAAAGGAGGCGGAAGTGATCAACCATGACCAGCCCATCAAGGCTTTGCGCAATCGTGTTTTCACGGACAACGTGGCCATGAACATCCAACTCAAGGACTCCGCGCGCGACCGCATTGTGCTCACCTTACGCCCGTATGTGCTCGTGGGCAGTCCCACTCATGTCGGTGGGGATGCGACGGCCATGCAGATCGGCAAGAAAAAGCAGATGGAATATGTTGCGCAATACGACCGCAGCGGGACAGACATCAACCAGGCGAACAGCATTTTCTATATTCTCTATGGCATGGGGAATGAAGCTACCCTACCCCAATGGTTCTCCGTTCCCTCTTTAGCTACTCCCATAGATGCGAAATCGACTTCGTTCCGGGCCGCTATGAATCGCTGGAAGACGTCCAGCACAAACC